>JAZOOK010000001.1:0-6291 GCA_045654965.1 Candidatus Coprovivens sp.
TTGTTTTTAAAGGACAAAATCCTTATTGGTGACGATAGCTGAGTGGGCACACCTCTTCCCATCCCGAACAGAGAAGTTAAGCACTCATACGCCGACGATAGTCTTATGCGAAAATAGGTAGTTGCCAATTTTTTTTTTTGCAATTTTTTTTCGAGGGTTCCTTTTAGTGAGCCTTTTTTTTATGCCTTTCTTTACTTAATTTCCATAATTTTATATAATATTTTTGTGATGTTTTATGTATTTATTATTAGATATTTGTAATCAATCTGAATTTTTAACTGTATTTTTAATATTAAAATATGCTTTTAATATTCTTTGTACTATAATTCCTTTAATATTAATTTATAGATGCACTGTTCCTTTATTTAAGGCTGTTACTTCTGGTAAAGAATTTAGTGGTGAATTAGGACCTATTGCTAAATCTATAATTGCTGGTTTAGTTATTTTTTTGCTACCATCAATGTTTAATTTTGTATTTACTGATTTAATTGGTGAATCAAATGGTTTATCTGCATGTTTCACTAATGCTAATGTAGATACAATTAATTCTTTAAAACAAGCAGAATTACAAAATTTAAAGGATCAGAATGATAAAAAGAAAGAAGATTTAAATCAAGCTGCAAGTGATAGAGCCGAAGCTGAAAAAGAAAAAAATGAAGCTATTCAAGAGGCTATAAAAGAAAAAGAAGAACAAGAAAGATTAGAACAAGAACAAGCTAATCAAAATGCTGCAAATAGTGGTGGTTCAATTTCTGGAAATAGTCCCGGAAGTAGTAGTACTCAATTAAATACTGCTGCTAAAAATATTATTATTGGAGACTCTAGAACTGTTGGTATGTGTGCTTCTATTACTGGCGATTGGACTAGATGTCAATTTAATAATGGTGGAGCTTTTGTTAATGGTGACGATATTTATATTGCTAGAGGAAGCATGGGTTATAGTTGGTTTAATTCTACTGCTATTTCTGCTGTTAATAATATTATTGCTTCAAATCCGGATACTACTTTTAATATTTATTCTTTAATGGGAGTTAACTTTTTATTGTCTGATATTGATAAATATATTCCTAAATATAAAGAATTAGCGAATGGATCTTGGAAAGAACATAATTTAATTTTAGTAAGTGTTAATCCTGTTGATGAAGCTAAAGAAGCTCAAAATGGTTATTCTACTAAGAATTCTAGTATTATTACTTTTAATAATAAGTTAAAAAATGGTACTTCTGGTGTTTCTAATATTAAGTATTGTGATACTTTCAATTCTGTTAAAGGGAATTTAGGAACTACAGATGGTTTACACTATACTTCTAATACTTATATAGCAATTTATAATAGTATGAAATCATGTGGTAGTTAATTTTGTGTAAATAATTTCTTATTTATTGAATATATGAATATATTATTGTTATAATGTATTTGGGTGATAAAATATGAATTATAAATATACATCAAGATGTGAAGAAGACACATTAGAATTAGCAGAAAATATAGAAAGTGAAAAGTTTCCAGGAATGGTTATATGTTTAAATGGGGAATTAGGTAGTGGTAAAACTGTATTTGTTAAGGGCTTTGCTAAAGCTTTAGGAATACAAGAAACTATTACTAGTCCTACATTTAGTTTAGTAAAAGAATACCATGATGGTGAATTACCATTATTCCATATGGATGTTTATCGTATGGAAGATTCTAAAGAAAATTTTGGGTTAGATGATTATTTAAATCAAGATGGTGTTTGTATTATTGAATGGCCTGAAATGATTGAAGAGCAATTACCAGAAGAGAGACTAGATGTTAAAGTTAAGGTAATAGATGATGATGTAAGAGTATTTGTATTTACTCCATATGGAGAACAATATGAAGAACTTTGTCAGGCTGTTTTATAAAACTCGAAAGAGTTTTTTCTTTTGGCTTAATTGTGGTATAATATGGCACGTGAGGTGATTACTTTGTATACACTATTTATTGATACACATGATAAAAATGTTTTAATTATTTTATTTAAAGATGGAAAGATTATTAACAAAGAGAATTTAGAAACAAAAAATAAACATAGTGAAGTTACTATGCCAACTATTGATAAGGTATTAAAGGATTCAAATGTTGATGTTTCTGAATTAGGAAATATTATTGTTGTTAATGGTCCTGGTTCATTTACTGGTGAAAGAATTGCTGTTACTATAGCTAAAACTATTGCTTATGCATTATCTATACCTGTTAGAACTATTGATGCATTAACTATTTTAGCTACTGGTGTTGAAAGTGACAAAAAGGTTGTTGCTTTAGAAGATCGTAATGGAGCATTTGTTGGTGTTTTTGATTCTTCTTATAATGTTTTAGAACCATTACAATATATGAATAAATCTACATATACAAGTTTTAAAGAAAGTAATGAAATTCATACTTTAGTTGATGTAGATTATGAAAAAGTATATGAATATGTAATGACATTAAAAGAACTAAATCCACATGAAGTTAAGCCATTATATATAAAAGGAATAAGTGCTTTAGATGGTAAATAAAATTAATATAGAAGAACTTGAAAGATTTAATGAACTAGGTTATTTAGTTAATAATAATTTTTCTAATTTATATAAATTAAAAGATATTATTGATTCACAATTTGATGATGTTTATGGTTATTATGTAGATGCTAAATTAGTAGGTTTTATTCACATAAGTAAGTTATATGAAACAGTAGATATTGTTAATGTTGTGGTTGATAAAGAATATCGTAAGCAGGGGATTGCTACTAAATTAATTGATTATATTATTGATTTATTTAATGATGTTGAAAATATTATGTTAGAAGTTAATGAACATAATATATCTGCAATTGGATTGTATGAAAAATGTGGTTTTGAGGTTATTAATAAAAGGAATAATTATTATGGTAGTGATGCTGCTTTAATTATGAAAAGAGTTGTTGAAAATGAAAGATATTAATATTTTGGCTATAGAGTCTTCTTGTGATGAAACAAGTATGGCTATTATAAGAAATGGTAGTGAATGTGTTCATTTAACTGTTTTAACACAAATGGATACACATGCTGAATTTGGTGGAGTTGTTCCAGAAATAGCTTCTCGTATGCATACTGAGAATGTTACTATGGTTTTAGAAGAAACTTTAAATAAAGCTAATATGACTATGGATGATATTGATGCTATTGCCGTTACGTATGCTCCAGGATTATTAGGTAGTCTTTTAGTAGGTGTAGAGTTTGCAAAGACTATGTCTTTTGTATATAAGAAACCATTAATAGCAGTTAATCATATTGCTGGACATATATATGCAAATAATTTAGAGAAACCTATGCAATTTCCATTATTAGCTTTAGTAGTTAGTGGTGGTCATACTGATTTAATCTTGATGAAGGGTGACTATGAGTTTGAACATATCGGTGGAACTTTGGATGATGCTATAGGTGAATGTTATGATAAAGTTGCTCGTGTTATTGGTTTAGGGTACCCAGGAGGTCCTAAAGTAGAAAAAGCTGCATTAGAAGGTGAACATACTTATGATTTACCTATACCTATGAATGATGATTCATTCAATATGAGTTTTAGTGGTTTAAAGAGTAATATTATAAATTTAGTACATAATGAAAAACAAAGAGGTAATGAAATTAGAAATAATGATTTAGCCCGTAGTTTCCAAGATGTTGCTATAGATCAATTATGTAGAAAAACAGAATTAGCTATTAAAAAGTATGATATAAAAAATATGATAATAGCTGGTGGAGTTTCTGCTAATAAATATTTAAGACAAGAAATTAAGAAAGTTACTGATAAATATAATGTAGAATTATCTGTACCAAGTTTTGTTTATTGTACTGATAATGCTGCTATGATTGGTGCTGCAGCTTATCCTTTATACTTAAAGGGAGAGTTTGCTGATTTATCTTTAAATGCGACAAGTAGTGATGAACTTTATTAGTTTATAGTTCTTAATAAATATGGTAATATATTAGTATAGATAACCATATAAGAGGTGTTGAAGTATGAAGAAAGTTTTAGTTACTGGTGCTGCTGGTACCGTAGGTCTTCAAGTAATTAGATTTTTACTTAGTGAAGGTAAATACGAAGTAACAGCATTAGAACTTAGAAATAGATTTGCTTATAAGAGATTAAAAGCATTTAGAAAAAGAATTAACATTGTTTATGGAGATGTTAATGATAATGCTATAGTAGATGCTTTAATCAAAGATCATGATGTAGTAATACATTTAGCTGGGGTTTTACCTCCTTTAGCAAATATTAATGAAGATATTTGTAAAGAAGTTGATTTTAATGGTACTAAGACAGTTGTTAATGCTATTAAAAGATATAATCCAGAATGTTTTATGTTATATTCTTCAAGTACTTCTGTATATGGTAGAGTTGAGGATTATAAAAATATAGATAAGAAAACTAAATTTAATATAGATGAATATGATTATTATTCTAAGTATAAATTAGAGTGTGAAAAATATATAAAAAGTAATATAAAGAATTTTTCAATATTAAGATTAGCGTATATATTGGGTGATCCTGGACCTGAAGGTTTAATATATAATGTTCCACTTGATTGTGATATGGAAGTGTTATCTTCTGAAGATGCTGGTTATGCTTTTGTATGTGCAATAGATTACAAAAAGAAAATTAATAAGAAGATATTTAATGTTTCTGGTGGAGAAAAATTTAGAACTACGTATAGAGAATGTGTTCAAAAAGTTTTTAAAACTTATGGTTTATCATTAAAATTTATTGCATCTTGGTTAATGGCTGAAAAGAATTATTGTGGTGGCTATTATAAAGATGGTAATGAATTAGAAGATATCTTACATTTTAGAAGTAAGAATTTAAGTGTTTATTATAATAATACTTTACTTAGATATAAGAGTAAAATAACTAGATTATTACCTAGATTATTTGCTTTACCTTTTGTTTATTTTTGTAATGAAAAGAGAGCAAATAAAAGTATTGTATTAGACACTAAAAAAGAACATAAATAAGTATTTATTCCTAGTAATATTACACTTATTTATGTATAATAGTTAAGATTTTAGAAGAGGTGTAAATATGGGAAGAGCTTATGCTGTTAGAGAAGCAAAGATAAAAAAGACAGGAGCTGCTAAAGGTAAGTTATATACTAACTTTGCAAAAGAAATTTATTTAGCTGCTAAAAGAGGAGTTCCTGAAATAGAAGCAAATAGTGCTTTAAAACATTTAGTAGAAAAAGCAAAGAAAATGCAAGTTCCAGCTGATATTATTAATAGAGCTTTAGATAAAGCTAAAGGTGCTGGAAAAGATGAATATGAAGAAATAATATATGAAGGATTTGGTCCTGGTGCTTCAACATTTATGATCAAAACATTAACAGATAATGTTAATAGAACTGTTGGTGAAGTAAGAGCAGCATTTAATAAATTAAATAAAAGTTTAGGAGTTAGTAATTCTGTTTCATATAATTATGATAATTTATGTGTTTTAAGTTTTAAATCAGATAAAGAAGAAGAATTATTAATGGCTTTACTTGATGCTGGTATAGAACCTGTAGAATTCGAAAATGAAGATGGTTTTATTAATGTAGAAGTTAAATATATTGATAATATTAAGACTAGAGAAGTTATTGAAACTGTAGAACCTAGTGTTGATTATGAATTAGATGAATCTGGATGGTATGCTAAAGATTTAGTAACACTTGAAGGTGAAGATTTAGAATTGTTTAATAAATTATATGGTTTATTAGATGATATCGAAGATGTTACTGATGTATATCATAATGTAGATTTAGGAGAATAGGACATACTTGTTATGTCTTTTTTTGTTATATAATATTGGTGGTGATGTATATGAAAGAAATAATTTATAATGATAATAATTTGAATGATGAAATGATACATGAATGGGTTAAGAGAGCAAAGGTATTAGTTGTTAATTCTAAGGATGAAATATTAATTGCTCATACTAATGATAGTTATTATTTTCTAGGTGGACATGTTGACGGAGATGAATCTGATTATGAGTGTTTAGTTAGAGAAATAAAGGAAGAAGCTGGAATAGATTATGAACCAAATATTAGTGAGCCATTAGTATCTATAAAATATTTACTTAGGGATTATCCTGAAGAAGGAGTAAACAAAGGATATATATCTAATTATTATGTTATATATGATGACTTAGTACCTAATCCTAATAATGTAAATTTAACTGAAGGAGAAAAAGAAGGTAATTTAAGAATGGTTTATATACATAAAGATAATATATTAGATGAAGTTATACCTTATTTAGATATATGTAAGAGAAAGAATG
>JAZOOK010000002.1:0-4569 GCA_045654965.1 Candidatus Coprovivens sp.
ATGGTTTAGTTAATGATTTTACACTACAAACATTATTAAATGCTAATATTGTAAATTGCTTTTCTGGATTCTCACCTTTAATTGTAAATAGTCAAGCCTTTGATTTTACTGATATAACTAATTTAGCTAATAGTAATACTATAGCAGCTAATTTTAGAGATTCACTACCAGTAAAACACCCTAGACAGATAATTGCACAAGATAGTAATAACAACTTTTATATATTCTCAATTATGGGTAGATTTAATAATTCTAAAGGTATGAATTATTATGAAATGCAAGATTATTTATTAAATAAAAATTTAAAAAATGCTTTCAACTGTGACGGTGGAGGAAGTATGCAAACTGTTATTAATAAAGAACATTTATTTTACCCTTCACAAGAACTTGATACAAATGTTGATAGATTAATACCTACAATTATAGGTTTTAAATTGAAGGGAGTTGAATAAAATGAGTGGATTTATTAAACAAAATGATAAACGTAAATATCCTATAAATACATCTAAAAATATAGAACATAAAGGATTAAGATTATATTATGTTATAGAAGTATTAAAAAAGAATATAATCAACTTATTTAATATAAATCAAGTGTCAAGATTCGGTATATCAATAAATGATTATAGCTTAACTACAAATAATACTTATGAGGATTTAAACTATACTAATACTGAATATCAAAGAAATAATGGTAATAGTGACTTTGAAGTAACACAAAATGGTATATACATTAAATCTATGTATAAAAAGAATTTAGTAGTTAATTTATCAACTAATGTAAGACCAGATTCTGGAACTGGAGGATTAAAATATTTTAAAATTGAGTTATGGAGAAATGGAAGTATGGTTGAATCTTTCTTTACTGCTGCAGAAGTAACTAATAATGGACGAGCTAATATGACTATTCCTTGTTATTTCAAAGTAACTTATAATGACTTAATTAAAATTAAGGGTTATGGAAGAATTTATGATACTTTCTTACTAACTAGAGCTAATTTTGAATTAAGTAAACAAGATGATATAAGTTATTATGATATTTAGGAGGTAGTTTATGCCAGTACAAAACATTACAAAGGTATACTTATTAAGTGTACCTTTGGAATCTGATTATAAAAACACTTTGTATTTTGCAAATGCACAAGCTCAACAAACATATTTTCAAAGTAAAATAGTAAAATCATATACAGATTTTTCATATCAACGTAAGGATCATATTATTAGAGTACCAGAAGTATATGATGATATATGTCATTGTAATTATGTTATGTATCAAAACTCTAATTATAGTAATAAATGGTTTTACGCTTTTATAGATAAAATGGAATATATAAATGATGAAAGAACAGATGTACATATTGAAACAGATGTTATACAAACGTGGTTATTTGATTATACATTAAAATCATCTTTTGTAGAACGTGAACACGTATCTAATGATACAGTTGGTTTACATACAGTACCAGAAAATGTTGAATTAGGTGAATATACTTCTAATGGTATGATTAGAGATAATGAATTAGGTGATTTAGTTTATGTTATTCAAGTAACAGAATACGTTAGTGGTGAAAAACCTTTAGCAGTTAATTTTGGTGGTGTATATGCTCCCGGTGGTGCTTATGTATGTACTTCAATTACACAAGTTGTAAATATAATAGCTGCACTAGACCAAGCTGGAAAAGGTGACGCAGTAACAAATGTTTATATAGTACCTAGAAAAATAATTAATGTTAGTCAATCTGAATTACAATATCCAGGACAAGATGACCCTATTACATATAATATTGAATTTGCTAAACAAACAACACTAGACGGATATACTCCTATTAATAATAAATTACTTACATATCCATATAATTATTTATTAGTAGATAATAATAATGGTACAAGTAATATTTTACAGTATGAAAACTGGGTTAATAGTAATAATTGTTTATTTGAAGTTGCTGGAGTACCTACCGTTGGAGGTTCAATAAAATGTGTACCTTCACAATATAAAAATCAAGGTAGATTCCAACAAGAAGGTATTATGTGTGGTAAATTTCCAATCTGTGGTTGGGTTAATGATACCTATACGAACTGGTTAACTCAAAATGCAGTTAATATTGGAATAGGTGTTGCAACATCTGGATTAGAAATAATTGGAGGTGTTGGTTTATTAGCAACTGGAGCCGGTGCAGGTGCAGGTGCTAGTGCTTTAGCAAGTGGAAGTTTAGGAATAGCTCAATCTGTAGGACAAATATATCAACATTCATTAATTCCTAATAGTGCAAAAGGTAATACTAATGGTGGTGATATTAATACTTGCTACAATATGAATAAATTTTATTTTATTAAAATGAGTATTAAAGAAGAATACGCTAGAATCATAGACGGATATTTTAATATGTTCGGTTATAAAGTAAATACTGTAAAAGTACCTAACACTAATCATAGAGCTAATTATTGGTATATTAAAACTATTGATGTATCAATAAATGGAGATATTCCACAAGATGATATGAGAAAAATTAAAGATTGTTATAATAATGGAATTAGATTCTGGAGAAATGCTAGTAATATAGAAAATTACTCTGTATCTAATGGTATTGTTTAGGAGGTGTTAATATGTTTAATGATGAAAAATTATTAGGATATAAAAGTTTTAGTAAAAGATTAAATGATAGAGTTTTTACAGATTATTTTTATAGATTAATGTTATTATCCAGAGCTTTATTTAAATGGGAGAATCTACCTAATGGTATTGATGAAAAATGGATTGAAAGATATTTATTTACAGAAGGAGCTTGTTTATTTTATAAAGACCCAACACTCGGATTTATGGTTGCTAAAATGGGTGAAAACGGAACATATAATTATTATGATGAACCTACAAAAGTTTTTCCTTATGCGACAAACTATATTTATGAAGGTGAACAATTAATTAATAATAGTAACTGTGTAATTATTAGAAATAATGATGATATGTTTCCAACTGCTCCAACTATTCAATTATATAGTTATAAACTTACAAATATTGAAAGAACTATTGATACTAATGTAATAGCTCAAAAGACACCTATTATAGTAAAATGTAGTGATAAACAAAGATTATCTTTTAAAAATGCTATTAATCAAAGAAATGACAACGAGCCAGTTATTTATGCAGATAAAAGTATGAATACGGAAGATATGCAAGTTTTAGATATTAAAGCTCCTATTGTATTTGATAAATTACAAATACAGAAACACGCAGTCTGGAATGAGTGTATGACATTTTTAGGTGTTAATAATGCTAATATGGATAAAAGAGAAAGATTAGTTGATGATGAAGTACAAGCTAATAACGAACAAGTACAAGCTAGTGAAGATATATTTCTAAAAGCTCGTCAAAAGGCGTGTGATGAAATTAATAAGATGTTTGGATTAAATATATCTGTAAAACGTAGAAACTTGTCTAAAGACGTTTTAGAGCGTATAGAAGATATAGAAAATGATTCAAATGATGTGGAGGTTGATTTATAATGAATATAATACCAGCTCACTACACAGAAGTATTAATTAATTTATTAAATAATCCTCTAGCTAAAGAAAAAATTGATACTGCTATGTCAACTTATCCATTATATCAATCTAAATCAAAAGAAGAATATATCCCAACATATATACCAACACGTGAAGAATTAAATAATAAAATATTAAATTATTATAAATATAGAGAAATAGGTTTTGAAACCTTTGGAAGATTTTTAAATGAACTTGAAACTGCTTTAGTTGAAATTATGCCACGTTATAATCAATTATATTTTAGTGCAGACCAAGATTTTAATGTAACATACAACGTAGATTATAAAAGAACTATTGACCGTAATAAGGAAGGTACAAATAATTTAGAAACTACTTCATCTGCTACAGATACAACTAATACATCATCAAATGTTAATAGTTATAGTAAAGATGTAGAATCACAAACACCACAAGGAGAATTAGATATTACTGCTCAAAATATTAATAATGTAAGTTATGCAGACAGAGTTAATTGGAATAGTAATCAATCAAATGATTCTGCAACATCAACTGGTAATACTTCAACAACTGGTAATTCAAATGCTAATGATACAGAACAAGAATCTACTATTGAAACTACAAAAGGTAACTTTGGTGTTGTATCTGCTCAAGACTTAATATTAAAATATAGACAAACAATTCTTAATATAGACCAGATGATTATAAATGATCCTCGTATTCAAGAATTATTTATGTTAGTGTATTAATACACGTGAAACATAAAAAGAGCCTATTTAGGTTCTTTTTCTTTATTATTTATATACTCTAATATCTTATGATATTTACTAGCATAGAAAACTAATTCCTCAATTAATTCTTCTTTACTCAATTTACTAGCGTAACTCCTTGTGAAATCTTCATAAGTTGGTGTTTTCATTATTACCTCCTATAATTTTATTATAGATTGTTCTCTATTCTCTTTATATTTATACTTTAAATAATTAGAATCTATAAAACATTTGAATTCTGGAAGTAAATATATTTTAACTTGTTCTATAAATTTTCTTTTGTTTTTCTTCTTTA
>JAZOOK010000003.1:0-8145 GCA_045654965.1 Candidatus Coprovivens sp.
CATGTATATGTTATAAAGAAGAACTAATTTAGTTCTTTTTTAGTGTTATATAATTTAATGATGTAACATATATTATATTTATTATTTCTGCTATTATAAGAGAGTATATTTTAAAGTTTAGAAGACCTAGTATTGTCATAGTAAGTAGTTTTATTATGCTACCTGTAGTACTTATGATAGTACATTGTTTTACTTTGTTCATTCCTATTAGTATAGTAGATAGTGGTGCTTCTAGATAAAAGAGAATAAAGAATGGAGATAGTATTTTGATGTAGTTAATACCTTTATTAGTTTTATATAATATATTAAGTAATGGTTTTTTTAAAATAAATATTATTGTTGTGCATATTAAACCTACTATAAGAGATATTAGTAATGATTGTTTGATTCTTCTTTTTAGTTGTTTAATATTTTTATGTTCGTAGTTATATGATATTTCTGGTAATAGAGCATTAGATATAGCTGATATAAAGAAAGATGGGAATAATAGAGTGCCTATTGCATAAGTGTTATATACTGCGTATTCTTCTGTTATGTAATTTATTGGTAGTTGCATATAGAGTAATACTTTGGTTAGTAGTATTGGTTCGAGGAAGAATCCTATATTACCTAATAATCTTCCTGATATAGAAGGGATTGAAATACTTAGTATTTCTTTTGTTTCTTGATAATCTAGTTTTATATCTTCTTTAGTTATATATTTATTTTTAGGTAAGAAGAAGAGGAAAGCCATAATAGATATAGATTCTGATAATATATTAAATAATATGTAAGTTGTTACTGTTATTATAGGACCATATTTGATTAATTTTGGTATAAATATGGATATAATAAATAGTCTAAATAATTGTTCTATTATATTAGATATCATGTGAGGTAGAGTGTTTTGTTTGCCGTAGAAGTATCCTTTAATTATATAACCTATAGATATGAATGGTAGAGTAAATAGACATGCTATTAATGGATAATAAGTATTAGGATTATTAAGTAAGTTATTTGATATATATTTAGATAGAGATAGACCTAATGTAATTATTATAAGGTTTAGTATAAACATGATAAAACAAGAGTTTATTATAACTTTTTTTGAATTATTAGTTTGGGATATTCTTTTACTTATAGATACTAATATATTAAAGTTAGCAAGAGATATAAGTAGAGAGTATGTTGGGGTTATTAAAGATAATAAAGTGATACCTTGTATACCGATTGTTCTTGTATAAATTATTTTTATTATAAGACCTAAAATTTTTGTTATACAACCACCTACTAATAATATAAAAGTAGATTTTATAAATTTATTTTTCGTATTGGTTTCTCCTTTATAAGTTTATTAATTTGTTATATAATAAGTTTGTCAGGGGTTAGAAATATCAGGTGAAAACATGAAAGATATAGTTTTTAATTCTCAAGAAGAATTATTTGATAGAGTTAAACCTGCTTTAAGAAGTAAAAAGAAAATGCTATTTAAAAAGGGTGCTAAAAAAATAACTGAAAAAGATATATGGGATTTTATGATAAAACATGTATGGAAGAGTGCTTCGGGATTAGAGTTATGTGATGTAGTAGACAAAATACTACATGCTGAAGATGCATTAATTATAGAGTATTATCATAATAAATATTTAGTGAATGAATTACCTGAGTTAAAATCTTGAGTAATAAGATAGGAGAGATACATTATGACAATTCAAAAAATAGAACCTATTACTTATGATGAATTATATGAAAAGATAAAGAAAATTATTAAAAAACAAGATGAATTAGATGTAATAAATAATGCTTATGGGTTTGCTTGTGAGAAACATGCTGGAAGAACTAGAAGAAATGGGGATCCTTATGTTACACATCCGCTTGAAGTAGCTAATATACTTACTGATTTAAATGTAGATTATGTTACTTTAGCTTCTGCTATACTTCATGAGACTATAAACCATGGTTCTACTACTGTAGAAGAAATAAAAGAAGAATTTGGCGAAGAAATAGGTACTATAGTACATAGTTTAAGTAAGATAAATAGATTAGAATTAACTGATGATAAAGATGCTTCTGCTGCATATTTAAGAAAAGTATTAGTAGGGTTATCTGAAGATGTTAGAGTATTATTTATTAAATTAGCTGATAGATTACATAATATGAGAACTTTAGATGCTTTAAAACCAGAAGAACAAAAAGAAAAAGCTAATGAAACTACTGCTGTATTAATTCCAATTGCTCATAGATTAGGTATTAATAGTATTAAGAGTGAACTTGAAGACTTATGTTTAAAATATACTAAACCAGATGTATATAATGATATATTAGAAAAATTAGATGCTTCTAGAGAACAATTAAATGAATATTTATTAGAAATGAAACAAAGTATTTCTGATATATTAACTGAAAATGGTATACCTTTTAAAATTAAAGGTAGAGTTAAATCAGTACATAGTTTATATAACAAGATGGATAATGGTAAGAGATTTAGTGATATATATGATATCTTAGCATTAAGAGTATTTGTTGATACTGAACAGGAATGTTATTTAACTATAGGTTTAATACATAGTAAATTTAGACCAATGCCTAGAAGATTTAAAGACTATGTAGCTAATCCAAAAGAAAATATGTATCAAAGTTTACATACTACTGTATTTGGCGTTGAAGGACAATTATTTGAAGTACAAGTAAGAACTTATGAAATGGATGAAATAGCTGAAAAAGGTATTGCATCACATTGGTCTTATAAAGAAAAAGGTTCTGTTAAAGTACAAAGTATGATGGAACATAAATTAGAAATGTTCAGAAACGTAATTGAAGCTAATAGTAATGTAGAAAGTGATACTGAGTTTGCTAATAACTTAAATAGTGAATTATTAAGTGAATTAATATACTGTTATACTCCTAAAGGAGATGTATTAGAGTTACCTAAAGGAGCTACTCCTGTTGACTTTGCTTATCGTATTCATAGTGGAGTTGGAGATAGAACTATTGGTGCTTTAGTTAATGATCAAATAGTAACTTTAGATTATGAACTACAAGATGGTGATGTAGTTAAGATAAATACTGGTAAAGAAGCTAATCCAAATAAAGATTGGTTAAAGTTTGTTAAAACTAGTCAAGCTAAGAATAAGATTAAGTCATTCTTTAGTAAACAAGATAGAATTAACTATATTGAAAATGGTAAAGAAATGTTAGAAAGAGAAGCTAGAAGAAGAAAGTTATCTTTCTCAGAAGTATTTACTGATCAAAATTTAGAAAAAGTACTTAAAGATACACATGCTACTGATTTAGAAGATTTATACTTATCAGTTGGTTCTTTAAGATTTACTCCTGGATATATAATTGATCTATTGTTTGAAGATAAAAAAGATGTAATGGATGTTTACTTAAGTAAGATTACTAATAGAAGTAATTTAAGTAATAGAGCACAAAAGGGAGACATTATTGTTGCTGGTACTGATGATATATTAGTTACTATAGCTAGTTGTTGTAAACCTGTTAAAGGAGACAAAATAGTGGGATATATAACTAAAGGTGAAGGTATTCAAGTACATAAACATGATTGTATAAATATTAAAACTAGTAATAGATTAATAGATGTAGAATGGAATATGAATAGTGATACATCTTATTTAACAGATTTAACTATTAAAGTAGTTAAGGGGAAGAATCAACTACTTGATATTATTACTAAAGCTAGTCAAAAAGATGTTTATATAGAATCTGTTAAGACAGTTGAGGATATTGACTATACAACATTTAATGTTACAATAAAGACTACTAATTCAGAACAATTAGAAATGTTTATTAGTGATTTAAAATCATTACCATTCTTAATTTCTGTTGAAAGGAATAGATAGTCATGAGATGTGTAGTACAAAAGGTAAATAAATCTTCAGTAACTGTAGATGGTAAATTAATTAGTGAAATTGGTAGAGGTTTAAATATCTTAGTTGGTTTTACTGATACTGATACAGAAGAAGATATTAAATATTGTGTAAGAAAGATAGTTAACTTAAGAGTATTTGAAGATGAAAATGATGTAATGAACTTAAGTGTTTTAGACGTTAAGGGTGAAATACTTTCTATAAGTCAATTTACATTATATGGAGATACTAGAAAAGGTAATAGACCTTCTTATGTAAGAGCATTAGGTGGAGATAAAGCTTTACCTATGTATGAAAGATTTAATGAATTATTAAATCAAGAAGTACCTACTAAAGGTGGTGTATTTGGGGCTGATATGAAAGTAGAAATACTTAATGATGGTCCTACTACTATAATTATTGATACTGAAGTGAAGTAAGGGTGATAAAGTATGAGAGATTTAATTAAAACGGCTATTGGAACAGGAATAGTATTGCTTTGTATGATAGTGGCTTTCTTTATTGTTACAAATGTAGAACAAGGTATTGAACTATTAACTCGTACTGATTTGCCTAAAACTGATCCTGATGTAGAAATATTATATAAAAGAATAGAAAATAATCATGATTTAAGAAGAGCAAGTTTAAATATAAATGAACTTACTGATCCAGAAATATATGCTCTAGTAATTGATAATTTAGGTAAGAAAGATTATACAAAGAAGACTGTTAAATCAGAAAAGATAGTTTGTGAAGTTACTAAAAAAGTATTTTTCTATACTGATGGTAAAAGTTGTGATATAAGAATTATTAAAACTAGTTTATTTAATGATTATATTAAGAATAATTATAATTTAGATAGAGAAATTGAATTTACTAATTTTAATTATGGTGGATATGATTGTAGATTAGATGGTAAGAAGTATTATTGTAGATATACTTCAACTAAAGATTATGTTCATGGGTATTCTGATTTTGTAAGTGCTTATAAAACTAAAGATACTATTGTAATTAGTGAATATTATTTACAAATAGATATTAGTGATGGAAATAGATGCAGAGAATATTTTGATGAAGAGTCTTGTGCTGATTACAAAAATATGGAAAGACAAGATTTAGATGCTAAAATTATTAGAAATGATGGAGTTTTATATGAACATATTTTCTCTTTAGTAGATGATAAATATTACTTACAAAAAAGTTATGTTAAAAATGAAGGATAAGATATATTATCTTTCTTTTTTTATGTTATAATAATAAGAGTAGAGGTGATATTAAATGTATCAACAAAAGAAGAAAATGGGGACTAAAAAAGTAATAGAATTGGGAGTATTAATTTGTATAGCTTTATGGCTTGCATTATTTGCAGTTAATTATGTTAGATATACAGAAAGTAAATCATTAATTTTAGCATTACATCTTACTCACAAATATGATGATGGTGTTACTGAAGAGTATGTTGGATTAGGATATGTATATAGACAATATAAGAGAAATTCTGTAAGTAGAGAAGAAATGGTTCCTTTTTGGGTACCAATTGAAAATCCTAAGGCATTACCTGATTTACCTGTAATAGATCCTGATTATGAAGTGCCTGAAAATATTAGAAGACAAGATAAATTTAGAGGTTTATTATACTATTTTAATGTACAAGGAGAATTATTGGGTACTTATAAATGTTTGAATAGTAATGGTTATTGTAATAAAGCATTTAGTGGACATGATTCATTTAATTTATTAGAAAAAGATCCTGTTACATTTGGTAATAAACCTAGAACATTAGGTATGATATATGATAAATATGCTTTTGTAGATGATTCTGCTCCACAAGATATAAGTTATGGAGATCCTGCTTACTCTAGAATAATATATTTATATAGATTTTTAGATGCTGCTGTTGATGAGGAAGGCAGAGATCCTGAAATACTAGCTAAATTTGCTGATGTAAAAGAACTTACTTTTGATGAAAATAAAAATCTTGGATATGGTGAAGATTATAAATATATAGTTAAGAGTATGGATAAACATTTATGGGGATTAATTAAGATAAAAGAAAATGGTGAAATAGTAGAAGTATTGCCTTATGAATATGAATCTATTAGTTATGATATAGATACTGGTTATTACATTTTATGTAAAAACAAGAAATGGTTTGTATATGATTTAAATAAAGAAAAAGTAGTATCTGTAGAAAGTGAAAATCCTATATATGATGTTTGGGTTAATGCTAATAAAACAGAATATATTAAAGTAGGAGTAGATAGAATAGTAGGTAGTGAAGAATTTACTGATTTTAAAGTTTATAGAATAGATGGTAAAGCCTTATTAGATGGTGATAAAATTACTGCTGTATTCCCTAGGGGTAAATTCTTATTCTATATTACTGCTAAAGATAATTATCTAAGATTTATGGATTATGGTAAATATGAATTATATAAGTTGAAACTTAATTTCTGGAGATTAAAACATGATGAATTAACACAACCTGCTTTTGTAATATATAATGAAACAGAAAACTATTTAACTTTAAGAATTTATGATACTAGAAAGTTATCTTATAAATATGATAATAAAGTAATTAATACTATTAGATGGGAAAATAATGAATAAAGATAAAACTTTTATGTTTTATCTTTTTGTTTTGTTGAATTACTGTTATAAATGTATTATAATTATTAGTATAGAGTGATGTATCATGATGAAGTATAAGATGAGAAAAAGAAATTTTTATTTACTTTTAGTCGTATTATTTGTTTTCAGTGTTGGCATTGGTTATTCTGCATTAACTCAACGATTACAAATTGATAATACGATTTCTTATGATGCAATGAAATGGGATGTTGGTTTTTCTAGTGTTACTCCTGTGCAATGGGTTGATGGTGCTATATTGCCTGATGTTACTATTAGTGAGGATAAAAAGACCGTATATATAGATTGTGACTTTGGGACATCTACTTCTTCTAAAGAATGTACTACGAAGGCGGGTATTGCTAACTTAAGTACATTTAATGTAGAATTATTAAATGAACCAAAAGTTGTTTATGATAGTTTGCTCATAAAAAATATAGAAATTAATTGGATTCAGGAACAAACTGATGAAAGTGGTAATGTAAATAGAACAGAAGAACTTGTTACAAGCGGTATTGTTTTAGGACAAAATGTTACTAAAGAATTAGTTATTAGAATTGTTTCTAATGATTTGACAGTAGACATGTTACCTAGTGTTAATTTGACTATTCCTATCTCTATTACCTTTGATTGGGTTCAAACAGATAAAGAAGCTAATTAATATTGTATTTGTAATATTTAAACCATACTTTGTATGGTTTTTAAATTTAGGTAAAATTGTATGTTTTTTAGTCGTATTTTGTTGAAAATGTGTAGTGTTATGTTGTATTATATATATAATAGGAAGGAAGTATAATATGAATAAAGCTAAAAAAAATAAAAAGGACAAAAGAAATTTATTATTATTGTTTTTAATATTGTTTGCATTTGGCATTGGTTTAGGTTATGCTGTGTTATCACAACAATTACAAATTACTAATACTGTTAAATATGATTCAATGAAATGGAATGTTGGATTTGATTCAGCGGTAGATAATGGTGGTTCAGTTAATGCTAATCCTCAAATATCTTCTGATAAAAAAACTATGACAATTGCTTGTGATTTAGGATTATCAGTAAAATCTGAAACTTGTATCGTAAAAACAACAATAAAAAATGATAGTACATTTGATATCGTACTGAGTGCTGATCCTACAGTTACTTCTAATGATACTTATATTAATACTGTTGAAACTACTTGGATTACTACAACTAGTAATACTGGTAGTGTAAAACAAAATGATGTTATTCCTGCTGGTGCAGAGTATGAAGTACAAATAGTTATTACTACTAAGACTTTAAATGAAGATTTATTACCTTCAAGCCCTTTATCTATACCAGTTACAGTAACAATGAATTGGGTTGAAAAAGAATAATTAAGAAATAAAATATTTTTTATTTCTTTATAGATTTATGAATGTTCATGAGTCTATAAAAGAATAAAAGAAGGAGATAAAAGATGAAAAAGAAAAATGTAAAATATCTATTATTAATGTCTTTGATCTCTATTTTCTTAATAGTTTTTAATTATATTATAAAAAAGAATTTAATATTATATGCAGAGAGTATTATGGCTGCATTTATGTTAGTTGTTATTTTTTTGATGATTGTTTTGTTTGGTTATCAAAAAGATAAGATGACATACTTAAAGAATAATATATTTATTAAAGTAGGACAGATTTTAACTGTT
>JAZOOK010000004.1:0-8414 GCA_045654965.1 Candidatus Coprovivens sp.
ATCGTTTTGATAGTTTTTAATTTCTAGCGGATATAGTACTTCTATTTCTTTATAATCATCTAAATCTTCTATATTATTTTGTGTTTGAAGATTTATGTTTTCTCTATGTTCTAGTTCAATATGACTAGTAGTAATAGATATAGCTATTATAAAGAATATTGCTAGTATATATATGTTTTTTCTACTTAATGTACTCATATAGTTCACTACTTTCTAATTATATTATATATTCTTTAAAGTTTATTATCAATTTATATATTAATAGTTTTTTTAGATATACATTTTTTTGTAAAGAAAAAAAGAGTGTTATACACTCTTATTCTGTACGTAATGCTTCTACTGGATCTTTTTTAGATGCCATTTTAGCAGGAATGAATCCAGCTAGTACTGTAAGTATTACACTTATTATAATTAGTAGTATTGCACCATCTGCAGGTAGTACTGAGATGTTACTAATATTAACTGTATTTTTTATTATTATATTAATTGGAATATTTAATATTAATGTTACTACTATACCCATTACTCCGGCTGTTAAACCTTCTATTAATGTTTCAGCATTGAATACACGTGATATATCTTTTTTAGATGCTCCGATAGCTCTTAAGATACCTATTTCTTTTGTTCTTTCAAGTACTGAGATATAAGTTATTATTGCAATCATTATTGATGATACTATTAAACTTATTGCTACGAATGCTATTAGAACACTACTTATTACATCTACTATATTAGATACTGATGACATCATTATACCTACTATATCTGTGTATGTAAGTTCTTCTCCATCTTCTAAAGATGCGTTGTATTCATCTATTATTTTAGTTATTTCTTCTTTAGAATCGAAGTCTTTTGGATAGATATTTATTGTATCAGGATTATCTACACTAGTTATACCTAGTTTTGATATATTTTGTTCATATGTTGTATTGTAATTTTCTGTTAATGCTTGAATATAAGCCATTGCTTCTACACTACTCATTGTCATTAATTTCTTTTGTTCTTCTAAAGGTAATTTAGTAGGATCAAATACTTCATTATTGAATTCTTTTCCAGTAAATACGTTTATGTTTTCATTAGCTAGTTGTTCTTTTGTTATTTTTGCTTCATTTATTTTATTTACAAGGTGTTCTTTTAATTCGTGTGTGTATCCTACTAAGCCGAATGAACCACCATCTGATACTGCTTCTTCGTTAGCTTTGATAATACCTACTATTTTAATAGTTTCAGCATTTTTAATAACGTTTTTCATATATTCAGTATCTTTTTCTTTATTAATCCAGATACCGTTTTCTTTTTTGTAGTAATCAGTGTTTAATACTAGTTTAAATTCTAAACCTAGTAATTCATCTGTTGTATATGATGTATCTTCAAATTCTACTTCTTTACCACTTATCATATTTTGGAATTGTTGTCTTAAATAGTTTTGATCCAGAATACCAAGACTGTATAGTGTATAGTCTGATATTCTATTTTTTTTATCTACTTGAATAACTAATTCGTTATATTTTTCTGGCCAACGACCATCTACGATATCGTATTGTTGTTTTAGTAAGTCTTGGTTACCTAACATTTCGTAGAACACATCATTATTAGACATATATGAACTATATACATTAGACATACCTGATGTTCCCATACCTAGTGCATCCATTACTGTAGTTGGATTTACTCTTACTATTTGGTTTGTATCATTTTTATATAGATTCATTGTTACATTATATCCGTATTGAATATCTGTTACATAGTCTTTGATATTTGTCTTATCGCTTTCTAAGAATGCTCTAAATGATTTTAAATCATTTCTTTTTACTTCTTGTGTAATTGATTTGAACATGTCACCCATTACATTTATTGAATGGATTTTATCATCGCTGTATTCTTTACCTGCTTGTTCACCAGCAAATGTCATTAACATTGCTGACATATCTATTGATTCTTTTTGAATAGTTAAAGGATATGAAGATAAAGTTTCTTCTTCTGTTCTATCAATATATTCTTGAATACCATTTGATAATGATAAGATTAATGCTATACCAATTATACCTATTGAACCAGCAAATGCTGTAAGGATTGTTCTACCTTTTTTAGTCATTAAGTTATTTAAACTTAGACTGAATGCTGTTTTAAAATTCATTGATGTTTTTTTAGATTTATTTTTTGTTACTGAAGCGTCTTCAAATGTTTCGTCTTGACCATCATATGGATTTGTATCATCTACTATTTCTCCATCTAATAGTTTTACTATTCTAGTTGAATAATTAACTGCTAGTTCTGGATTGTGTGTTACCATGATAACTAGTTTATCTTTAGCTATTTCTTTTAGTAAATCTAATACTTGTAAACTTGTTTCAGAGTCTAATGCTCCTGTTGGTTCATCTGCTAATAAGATATCAGGATCATTTACTAAGGCACGAGCAATTGCAATTCTTTGCATTTGTCCACCTGACATTTGATTAGGTTTTTTGTTCATTTGATTGCCTAATCCAACTTTTTTTAAGACTGCTATTGCTCTTTTTTTACGTTCGTCTTTTCCTATACCGGATAAAGTTAAAGCAAGTTCTACGTTTTGTAATGCTGTTTGATGAGGGATAAGATTGTAACTTTGGAAAACAAAACCTACTCTATGGTTACGATATGTATCCCAATCTCTATCGGAAAATTCTTTTGTAGATGTTCCGTTTATGATTAGATCTCCACTAGTGTATTGGTCTAATCCACCTATTATGTTTAACATAGTAGTTTTACCTGAACCACTTTGTCCTAAAATAGATACGAATTCATTTTGACGAAATTTTATATCTACCTTATTTAATGCTTTATGTTTGAAGTCAGCAACTTCATATGTTTTAGTTATTTTTTTTAATTCTAACATAGACATTCTTCTTTCTATCTTTATAACAATAATATGATAACATATGGAAATATTTCTTGTAAACTGAGTATATATAAAAAAGAGTCATTAAAATGAACTCTTTTTACGCATTGTACTTATCCATACTATTATAGGGAATATTTCTAGTCTACCAAATAACATTCCGATACTTAGTACTGATTTAGAGAAGTTTGAAAATTCAGCAAAGTTTGATATATCAAAACATAATCCTACGTTACCAAATGTTGTGAATGCTGCATTTAATGTTTGATCTAAAGTTAAGTTATCGAAACTTATTAAGAACATTATTAGTACTATGATACTAATGTATAACAACATAAATGATCTTGTGCTTTTTATTGTTTCTTCTTCTACTTTTTTACCTTCAAATGTAACTGTTCTTACACTATTTGGATGGAATGATTTTAGTATATCTCTTTTTATTGATTTGATACAAATTAATAGTCTAGATATTTTGAAACCTCCACAAGTACTACCTGCACAAGCACTTATTAACATTAAACATAAACATAAGATTCTACATGATGTAGGATATATATTTATATCACCAATTGAAGAACCTGTACTTGTCATTAATGATGAAATGTGGAATGCTCCTTGTCTTATAGCTTCTTCTAATGTATCAAACATGTGATAGGTATTTGCTACAATAAATATTACTGAGAATATATATAATAATATGTATACTTTTAGTTCTTCGCTTTTAAGAGCGTTTTTTGTATCATTTAATAATATTAAGAAATATATATTAAAGTTGATACCGAATAAGAACATAAATATTGTTACAGTCCATTGAATAAATGGTGTATAGGAAGCAATGCTACTATTTAAAATAGCAAATCCTCCGGTACCAGCTGTACTTAATGCTATATTTATTGAATGGAATGGTGTTAGTCCCCCTATTAAAAGTGCTGCGAACATTAATAGGATTAAACCTATGTATATTCCGTATAGAATAAATAATGTTTTTTTAATACTTGGTACCATTTTTGAAACTGTTGGTCCTGGCATTTCAGCTTTTAACACATGCATTGATTTGTCGTTTTTAGCAAGTGGAACTATTGCCATTACGAATGCTAATACTCCCATACCACCTATAAAGTGAGTGAATGATCTCCAAAATAATATACAGCGTGATAGAGATTCCACATCAGTAAAGATTGTTGCTCCTGTTGTAGTAAGACCTGACACAGCTTCGAAGAAAGCATCAAAGAATGATAAGTTAGCTCCTATCATAAATGGGATGCATCCTATTATACTTATAAGTATCCAAGATACTGTAACTATACAAAATCCATCTTTAGCGTATAGATTTTTATTTTCTGGTTTTAAATTATTTAAGAATATTCCTAATATCATACTTATTGATAATGGGATAATAAATGGTGATATTGATTCTTTGTAATACAATCCTACTAAGATAGGACATAATAATAGTAAAGCAAATCCTATTAATACTTTACCAATATATTTTAATACTAGTTTGTTTTTCATATTACACCAATATATCGTTTAGTTCTTGGATTTTTGATTCGTTATCTATTACTACTATTGTATCATTTTCAAATATCTTATCATTACCACTTGGGAATATAATATTTTTACCTCTTAGGATTGCAGTTATAAGTACACCATCTTTTAGTTCTAAGTCTTTTATTTTTTTGTTTAGTTTTTCGAAATTACTTGTTACTTTGAATTCTACCATTTCGAATTTATCATCATCGAATTTATATATAGATTCACAACTACTGTTTTCGCCATATTGCATAGCTCTAACATATTTTACTATTACGTTAGTAGCTATTTTATGTGGAGTTACTACAGTATCAATGTTTGTTTTTTCTATTATGCCGTCTAAGTTTATGTGATTTATTTTAGTTATTATTTTTGGTACTTTTTGTAATGTTGCGAAGATTGAATATACAATGTTTTCTTCGTCTATACTAGTTAGAGCTACGAATGCATCACATTCATCTATACCTTCTTCAAATAGTAATTCTTGATCAGATGAATCACCGTGGATTACTAATGTTTTTGGTAATATTTCACTAAGTGTATTTGCTCTTTCTTCGTTTATTTCAATAAGTTTTACAGCCATATCCATTTCGTTAAGATATTTAGCTAAGTAAACTGATGTTGCTCCTCCACCACTTATTATTACTTTTCTTGTTTTATCATCTAAATCAACTAATTTTAAGAATTCTTTTATATTCTTTGGAGTTCCAGTTATATGAAGAATATCTTTGGCTTGAATTTTAGTTGTACCTCTTGGAATTATTATTTCATTATCTCTTTCGACAGCACATACTATTATTCTTCCTTTTAGTTTTTTATTAAGATTAGCAATAGTTAGACCTTCTAAGTAGTTTTTTTCTTTTACTTTTAAAGATATCATTTGAATACGACCTTTAAAGAATATAGTAGCATCTAGAGCACTTGGTATACTTAAAATTCTAGCTATATGTTGAGCAGTTAGTTTTTCTGGATTTATTGTCATTGAAAGACCTAAGTCTTCTTTTAGTAGTTCTACTGAATTGGCGTATTCTGGAGTACGGATACGAGCTATAGTATGTTTTACTCCTAGTTTTTTTGCTAGTAAGCAACACATGGTATTTTGTTCGTCTTGTTCCATAACGCTTATTAGTAGATCTGCTTCTGGTACTCCTGCTTCTTTTAATACTGATACGTCTAGACCATTACCATCTATGTAGTTTAAGTCTTCGTTATTTATTATATCTTGATTTGATGCGAAGTCTACGTCTACTAATGTTACAGCATGTCCTTCTTTTACTAAACTTTTTGCTAGGTATTCTCCTAATTTACCTATTCCTACTATTACTATTTTCATATTATCACCATACTTATTATATCAAAAAAAGTAAATATTTGGTTATTTACTTTTTATGCTATTTTTTTTCTTTGAATTTTTTTATTATGTATTTTATTTAAATATTCTCCTAAGAATCTTAATATTTGTTTACCTTTATTAAATGATACTTCATCTTGTTCTTCTTTAAGAGATTGTTCTACTGACATATATCTTTCTATTAATTCTTCTTCACCTAGGATATAACCATTTTCTGAAATTATAGCTAACATAGGATATTCTTCAGCGAATTTTTCTGCTTTTTGACCACCAAATATTTCGTTAAAGATATCTATAAGTGTTATTTTTTCTGAATCATCTTGGAATGATATTCTTTTTCTTAGTTGAGGGGCTTTTCTTTTTTTAGATAGTTCTTTTGCATCTTGACTGAAAGATTGCCAGTACATTGTTTTTAATGACGGGTCTATTCTAAGTAGTGATGCTGTTGCAATTAGTGAATATAAATTAGCATCTAGTTCTTTGCTGTCATCGTTATAATTATTACTGTAATAGATATTTCCAAATATAGTCATTCTATGTAATAAATCATCGAGTAAGAAATATAAGTCTCTAACTGTACCTATTTCTTTTGTTTTTTGTTCTTGGTATGCATGTCTTAGTTCATGAAATACTGCTTCTATCATAGCTACTCTATTAATAAAATCTCTAGCTTTTTTTCTTTTTGGAGAGTCTTTTGGATTCTCTGCTATTTCAACATAAGCATTGGTATTTATTCTTATTTTATTTTCACTACTTGAATATGTTCCGATTGTTACTGTCTTATTGTCATAACCGAATACAAGAGATTTACCAGTATAGAATTCTTTTTGAACACTTATACCTAATTCTATACTTGTTTTATCTATTAGTTGAGATAAAAATATATTCATACAATCTAGTGGAACTGTTCTAAATTCAAGTTTTGCAAAGCTTTTTAACATACTATCAAAGAATTGTTTGTTGTAATTCATTTCTAATAAATCACAGTATATTAATTTAAAATCTTTATGATTATTAGTATCTGTTTTAGTTACTATCTTCATGTATTTATTCATTACGTTGTTAGCTGCTTCAGCAATTGAACAATTAGTGTATTCGTTATCTTTAAAACATTTAGTTAGGATTTGTTTTTTCTCTTCTTCAGTTAAATCTACACATTGTTTTAAGAATAATACAGCTTTGTCTAAAGGCATATTGATTAGTTCTATAAATTCTTTATAAGTAATTTCATCTTCACTAATATTTTTTAATCCTTTATTTACTTCATTTAATAAGTCATATAATTTCTTAGCACTTAGTTTTTGTAATATACCATTGCTTATTGACTGTTGATCTCTATATCTTAAGTTAGCAATGTATTTAGCAGATTGTTCTCTTATTTCTTCTTCTGTTGTATTAATAATGTTTGAATCTTCTTCTAGAATTGCTTCTTTATTACTTATTAATGTTCTTAAATAATTTAATTCTGAAGTTCCATATAATGAATATAATTTTGGATTTGATAGAATTGATATAATCATTTTATCTTTTTCGTTTGATTGAGTTGGAGTTACGATGTAACTGAATATATCATTAGAATATTTAGAAGCGTTTGTTAGAAATATTTCATTTGCTTTTCTTTCGTTAAAACATTTAAAGAACATTGTTCTTATTCTAGATGATGCTGAGTTGATAAATGGTACTAATTCTACCATTTCATCTTCAGTATACTCTTCAAGTATTTCAGCAATTATTTCTGCTTGATAAGCATACATTGAATCTAGTCTATGGTTGTTTTCTGAGATTGTATCAATTGTAGAAAGTTCTTCTTGTTTATCTATTGTGATAAATACTGAAAATTCTTCTTTAGACATTTTTAATAATGTACTTCTTATATCTTCGTGAGTAATTCCTCCGGACTCTACTCTACTTTTAAATGTTACTATTTTTTTGATATCTATTGGTTCTTCATTTTCGTGAATTAAATTAATTAAATGTTCTATAAACATATTTTTAACTGTTACATATTCTGGTTTTATTTTGTTTATTATGTCTTTTAATTCACTTAAAGTAAAATCACTAACTAATTGTTCTGTTTGGTGGATGTATTCTTCAAATAAGTCAGATCTAGTATCTATACTCTTTTTTATATCAGAGCTAAAATCTTGTTTTAAAAAATATATAAATTCTTTTTTAGTTAAAGAAGCTATAAAACCTCTTCTTTCATTAGGTGTTGTTTGGTTAGATTCTAATTTTTCTATAAACTCATTTATTCTTTGCATAAGATACCACCTTATCATACTAATATAATTATAACTAAAAAAAGTAAATAATACTAGTTATTTACTTTTCTGTTAATTTATCTTTTATTTCTTTTATTTGTTCTTTTGTATAAGATGATTTGTTGTATTGAATAATTAGTTTTTCATCTAAACACATGCTTAATGTTTCTGTTTTATCTTTATCTTTTTTAAAGTTATGGATTATTATTCTTTCTGGATCATTATCTTTTAAGAATAATTTTAGATTCTTAATACTTGCTTTTGGTAGCATTATACTATATAAGTCTTTTTGTTTTTGTTCTTTTGAACCTGGAAATAATTTTTTACCATTTTTTAATATTGTTTCGTCTTTAGTTTTTATTGCTACTATTGTATTTATATTTTCTAAATC
>JAZOOK010000005.1:0-5897 GCA_045654965.1 Candidatus Coprovivens sp.
TTAGGCATGCCGCCAGCGTTCATCCTGAGCCAGGATCAAACTCTCATTAAAAAAGATTTATAATTAAATCTAATAATTTAAGTTATGATCACAAAGCTACTCAATTTGACTTTTTTACTTAGTTTTCAAAGATCATTCTGCAATCTATTACTTTCGTTTTTCGGTTGCATTAGTAATATATCAAATCGTTTTCTTAAAGTCAACTAAAATTTTAACTTTTTTTAAACTTTTTTTTGATATATTTTTTTACCTCTTTCTCGGTAACGGTGAATAATATAACACTCTATTTTGACCTTGTCAACTTTTTCTTTGAAATTTTTTAAATTTCTTTTTTGCGCTTATTTTTCACTGCTTTTTCCTCAAAAGTAATCTCATTATATCACATAAAATCGCTTTGTCAAATTCTTCTTTCGCTTTTTTAAATAATATTTATTTATACCCCTTATAAAGCTATTTTATGTATATATACTATTATACGTTTTTTTACAAAAAAAATGACCAAATAGGTCATTTTATCTTGGTAATTTAATCATTTCGAATAGGAACAATAAATATATACCCATATATAGTGAAGATTTAAATCTTAACATTTCATATGTACTTACTGCTTTATCTACTCCTGAAACTAACCATGATTCTTTATATTTTGGAATATCAAAATTACATGGGAACATATGAGTTTTAATAATATCCGCTTGAATCTCTGATATATCGAAATGTTTTTTACTGTTTTTTAATGCAACACTTGGATGTTCTCCTAGTTTTGATGCACCATTTTCTGATATAAGATCATCATTAATATAGAAGTCATGAAGCAATGCTGCTCTTGTAATATCTGTTTTATATCTCATTTTTAATAGATTACATACTTTATAAGTCCATCTGGCAACACGCATTGAATGTTCATATCTTGTAATTCCATGATGTAATTCTTTAGTTAATTTATTAAATTTTTTATTTTCTATTATATCTTGAACTAAGGAGTTGAATTCTTCCTTTTGTTTATTACTCATCCTATTTTCACCTCGGACTTCGTCATTATAACATAGTTAGTTTGCTTTGGCAAATAACCTACTCTAATACCATTGTATTATATTTTATAAAAAAAATAAATCATTTATATTTTGTTCATTGTAAATAAAAAAAGATATTACTCTGTAATACCTTCTTCTGTTAATGTCATTTTTCTTTGTCTTTTATATGATAGAACCTCAAATATTGCTGTTGCTACGAATAATATTAATTGTGAATACATAAATGTAGTTAATTTAAATATTTGAGTTTCATTTTTATATAATACTTTTATTAAACTGTTTTCGTTTATGTATCCAATATTTAGTATATAGTCTTTTATTTCTTCTGGAGTGTATTCTGCAATATGGTTATCGTCTAATATTTTGTCTAAATCAAATTCATAATAATATAATTGATCTTCTTTACCTTTTTGGAACATACCTTCTGTTGTCATATTTTCTAACATACCAAGTTGTTCCATATTATCTATTTGTACTATTGGACCTAATTCTAGATATGTAACGTCATATCCTTTATATTCTCCATCTATCTTAGTTGCATTCCATGCGTGTACATTATTAAATAATTGATAAGTATCTAGACCTATTCTATTACTTAATGCTTGATACATAGCTGAGTAATTTATACAAATACCTAAATCACCCTCTAATGAAGTCGTTAAAGGTGACATATTATATATTTCTACTCTGTCATCCGTTTCATCTGGTGCTTGTATTGCATCGAAGTCATAATTTAGTTTTTCTAATAAATAAAGTGTTATTTTATTTATTTTTTCTTTGTCTGAGATAGATTTATCAGGTACTAGTGTATTAGCAATACTATCTAGTTTAGATATTAAATCACTTACTATTAATTTATCTTCTTCAGGTAATGGTAATTTATTTAATGTGTCTAGATCTAACCATATAGCTGAATATTCATCTATATATATAGATTCTAGAGATGGTAAATTACCTAATACATGAGCATTTTTAATATTAGATGACATAAATATAGTTAATTGTTTTAAATTAGTACAATTAGATAAGTTATTCATATCTAACATTACATCACTAGTAATATATAGTGTTTCTAATATAGATGGATTTTTTAATCTAATATTATTAGCTACTGATTTTTTAAAATATACTTTAGTAGCGTAATAAGGTATTATTGTTTCTTTATCTGTTATAGTAGAATCATCTACATATATAGTTTCTATAGAATTTGGTAAATATTTAGTATTAGATATAGTACAGCCATTTAATTGAATCATCATAAGATCTTGATTATATTTAATGTCTTCTAAATTAATTGTATTATCATATATAGTTAAAAAGTGAAGATTTGGTAAGTATTTTAAATCACTAAAATCATTATTACTTAATGTTTTTGTTATATCTAAAGATGTTATTGATAATAATCCTTCTTTTGTAATTGTTCCACCTAGTTCTTGTTTTATTATAGTTTCTAGTTCTGGATTACTAAAAGTTATTTCTTTTTGACTTATTATTCTGGTTAATTCGTCATTAAATCTTACATTATATATTGTATCTTCTTGTGTATATGGTATTACTTCTTTAGGAAACTTTATTTTTGTTGCTGTATGAGAAATACCTGTAGCTAGTGTTGTTATTATTAATAATTCACTTACAGTACGTATTAATCTATATTTAGTGTCTTTTTTCATATTAACCAAACCCCTTTGATTGCATACATTATAGTAAAAAAGCTATTTTTAGTCAAAAATAAGTAGCATTTCTGCTACTTAATATTTGAGATTCTGTTTTTAATTTTTTCTTTTCCTAATAGTTTAAGAATGATATAAAGGTCTGGAGTTTGTGCTTTAGATGTAACACCTACTCTTATTATATTAGAAATATCAGCTACGCTACCTTTGTAGTTATCTGGATTTTCTTTATATTCTTTCATATTAGAACAGTATCCTAACTTATCAGTTAGTTCTTTTACTTTATTGAACCATGTATCTTTGTCATCATTTTCATCAAAGAATTCATTTAAATAAGTTGTAAGTACTTCATTAATATCTTCTTTAGAGAATTTTGGATCGAATTCATATTCTACATCAGTGAATAGTTCGTCATACATATACCAAATTTGACCTTTGATTTCTGATAATGCACCATAGTCTTTTCTTGGTTTCTTTTGTTCTCTTTCGATATTTAATACTTCGATAGTATAATCTTTATATTTATTGATTAAATCATTGAAATCTTTATCATATTCTTTTGACCATGTATCTAACATGTCGTAAACTTCTACTGCTTTTAATTTAGATAGATAGTTTTTAGAAATGTTATCTAATTTGTCTAGGTCGAATAATGCTCCTGAAGCTGACATTTTCTTTGGTGAGAATTCGAATTCTGTGAATACTGCATCTGGATGAGAGTCTCTCCATGCTTCGTAGTTAGAGTTAGCAATAGTCATGATTGCTTCTATAACTGAATATACTGGATATCCTTTTTCTTCATAATATGTCATTCTTGCTTCTGGATCTAGACGTTTAGAGATTTTTCTTATTTTATCTCCATCTTTTTTTAGAATTAATGGGGTATGAACATATTTAGGTAATTTAAATCCAAATGTTTTGAATAATTCATGATGAATAGGAACAGAACTTACCCATTCTTGTCCTCTTATTACATGAGTAGTACGCATTAAATGATCGTCTACTAAGTGTGCAAAGTGATAAGTTGGTAATAAGTTACTAGATTTCATGATAGGAATATCGATGTCGTTTTCTGGGAATTCCATTTCTCCGAAAGCTAAGTCATTAAACTTAAATTTCTTGTTGAAGTCTCCTGTACTTTTTAGACGGATAGTATATTTTTCTCCGTTATTGATTCTTTCTGCAGCTTCATCTGGAGAAAGATTACGATATTTAGCATATCTACCATAGATACCTATTCTTTTTTTATCTCTTGTTTGAGATTCTCTAATAGAATCCATTTCTTCTTGAGTTAAGAAGCATGGGTATGCTTTTCCTTCTATTATTAAGTGTTTGATAAATGCATGGTATATATCTTTTCTTTCTGATTGGATATATGGTCCATAAATTCCTTGTGTAACACCTGTGTCTCTGTACTCGTATTCATCTGGATTCATATTGTAGTGTTCTAGAACGTGTCTAATGTACTCTACAGCTCCTTCAATTTCACGAGCACCGTCAGTGTCCTCATTACGAAGATAGAAGATTCCGCCATTTTGTTTAGCCATTACGTAATCGATTGTTGCTGACATAAAGTTTCCTATATGCATGAATCCTGTTGGTGATGGAGCGTAACGTGTTACTTTAGCTCCTTCAGGTAAATCTCTTTCAGGATACATAGCTTCATAGTCAGCGATAGTTTTTGTGATATTTGGAAATATCAAATCTGCTAATTCTTTTGTAGTCATTTTAATCATCCTTTCTTAAATAAAAAAAGTTCATGAATCATAAGGACGCTGCTAGCGCGGTACCACCTTAATTCATGAACTTAATCATACACTCTTATCTTAACGCGATTAACGGAGTAACTTGTATACATTACTCAACTCCAAAGTTTCTTCAAATAGTTTATATGTTCTTTTACACCAACCAAGAACTCTCTATAATATAATGACTAATTTACTCTTCTTTTTCTTCGTTTGTGGCTTCATTATAGTAAATAATATTTGTTTTGTCAAATGTTATTTTTGTTGTTTGTTGCCTTGTTTGTTTTTACCTTGATTAGGTTTCTTAGTAAGTTTTTTCTCTTCTTCTTCTTTTTTTCTTTCTTGGAAACCAGGTTGTAATACCATAGTTTCTTCGTTGGCTAGTCTTATTTCACCATTAACAAATGCTAATTGTTTGATATTTACTTTAGCTATCTTTTTATCGAAGAAGATAAATTCTACATCTAGGAATCCTACTAATGGTTTAAATTCATAGCATGATGTGTCACTATCTGATAGAGATGGAATATATATAATTTTATTTTCTCTATTCTTTGATTTATGTGAATGACCTCTAAATACTAATGATACATTATTCGGTACTTCACTTTTATTACTTTTAGATAAATCATGAACTAATGCTATTGCATCATCTTTCATATGAATTATACAACTACCATATCCAAGTGATACTATGTCGTATCTTCTTTCTTCAATGTATCTTGCAATATCAAATCCTCTTTCAATTATACTTTTGTAATCGTGATTACCATATAATGTGAAGTAAATCATATCTGGATGGAATGGATGAACTCTTATTACCTTTTTAGCTTGAGATAAGTCAGTAGGATTATGTAACTTTCTATGACTATCTGGGTAAACGTTTTCTATTACATCTCCACCATTAAATATAATATGAATGTCGTGATTTCTTGCGTAGTTATTTATTACTTCTTTTAGAAGATCTGGTCTTTCGAATTCACTACCGATGTGTGGATCTGATATAAATACTGCTCTTAGTACTCTATCTTTAACATTTATACGTATGGCATTACTTGTTTTAAAGTTAAGAGTCTTGTTTATTTTAGCAATTATTTTACCATCTGATGTATAAGATTTTGATGTATTATATCCAGAGTCTCTTATTACTTTAAGTAATCTATTGAATTCGCCAGGAGTAAGTTTCATTTCTTCACATATTTCTCCTAAAGAAAGACCTTGTTCATATAATTCTAATATTTTTACTATTTGTTCTCTCATGATATATCTCCTTGTTGACATGTAGATTCTATTATATAGATTTGTTCATAATTGTTTTTATCATCTTTAATAGTTAATCTTGTTATTAAATTAGTGGTATTTTGATAATTAGTTGTTAATAATTTATTGTCATTAAATAGTTGAATATTAGTAGATACTTTATAATTTTCTTTTCCTTCTACTAATTT
>JAZOOK010000006.1:0-5362 GCA_045654965.1 Candidatus Coprovivens sp.
TAGCTAACAAAATAGCAGCAGGTGAAGTAGTAGAAAAATGTGCTTCAGTAGTAAAAGAACTAGTAGAAAATTCAATTGATGCACACGCTACATCTATTAAGGTTGATTTACTTGATGGGGGCTTAAGAGAAATAAAAATAACTGACGATGGAGTAGGTATGGAATCTGAAGATGCACTATTAGCATTCCAAAGACATGCTACATCCAAGCTTACTAGAGAAGATGATTTATTCTTTATAAACACACTTGGTTTCAGAGGTGAAGCTCTACCATCAATCGCATCAGTATCTGAAGTAGACCTTATTACTTGTGCAAGTGATATTGGAACACACATCCATATAAAAGGTGGCAAACTAGAAATAAACGAACCATCTGATGCAAGAATTGGCACAGTAATAACAATAGCTAACTTATTTTTTAATACACCTGCTAGATTAAAATATCTAAAAAGTGAACAATACGAACTAGCTAATACAGTATCATTCATCGAAAAACTAGCATTCAGTTATCCTGAAATAAAATTTGAACTAACTAATAATGGCAAAACAATAGTTAAAACAAGCGGTTCGAATAACTTACATAAAACTATTCACGAAATATATGGTCTTCAAGTATCATCTAACATGATAGAAGTAAAAGGTTCAACAGATGACTATGACATGCATGGTTACATTTGCAAACCAGAAGTACTTAAATCAAATAGAAATCATATGATTACAATAGTAAATGGTAGAGTAGTAAAAAACAACGATTTAAATAGAGCAATCAACGATGCGTATTACACATACAAGCCAGATATCAAATTTCCGATAGTAGTACTTAAATTTGAAACTGATCCTACTTTAATAGATGTTAATATCCATCCAACAAAACAAGATATAAAACTAGCTAAACAAGAAGAACTATATAAAATGATAGTAGATACTATCAAAGACAAACTATACAAAGAATTATTAATACCAAAAGCAATTAAAGAAGAACCGATATCTCTACCAAGTACTTTTACTAAAAACGACATAGTAGATAAAAAGATAGAAGAACAAGAAGAAAAAGTAGAAATAATTCAAACAGAACTAGACTTCAGTGTTAAAGAACCTGAATTTGAATATGAAACAGGTACTAAAGACGTAATAATCAACCAAGAACTAAAAGAACTTACTTTATATCCAGTAGGTCTAGCATTAGGTACATATATAATAGCTCAAAACGAAGAAGGAATTTACTTAATAGATCAACATGCTGCCCAAGAAAGAATTAACTACGATAAATATCTAAAAGCATTAAAAGAAGAAAAAACTACTACAGTAGCTCCATTATTTCCAATAAACATCGAACTAAATAGTAGTGACTTCCTAACTATTAAAGATAACATGGAAACACTAACTAGTTTAGGATTCCTAATAGAAGAATTCGGTCTTAATACTTTTATAATAAAAGAACATCCAACATGGTTAAAAGAAGGTTATGAAGAAGAATCTATTCATAAAATCTTCGATACAATAATATCTATAGGTAATAGATTTGATAGAGTAAAATTCAACGAACACATAGCTATAACTCTAGCATGTAAAATGTCTATTAAAGCAAATACTCGTATCAGCCAAGAAGCACAAGAAGAAATACTAAGAGAATTAGTTAACACAGATAATCCTTATAACTGTCCTCATGGAAGACCCACTATAATAAAATTTACAATCTATGATTTAGAAAAAATGTTTAAAAGAGCAATGAACTAAAAAAGAACCATTTGGTTCTTTTTATTTTAATCTACATCTAAATTGATCTATACCAGTTTCATAAGTATAATCATCATTACTTAAGTAATTATTTATAACATCTCTAGTAGTTAATCTTTGATTTAATACATCTTCTACAATACCTAAAACATATTGAGGTATTTGTAAATACATAGCAAATAATCTTAAAGCATAATAGAAAGAATTTAAATATAATATATTTTGTCTATACAAAGCATTAAATCCATTCATATCTTCTTTTTTAATTCTATTATTATCTAAATCTTCTTGTAACTTCTTAAAACTATAAGCTATATCTAACATTAATAATTCACGTTTCTTAAAAACGTTATTATCTCCTTTTTTATGCGCACTAATCATCTCTATTAAAATAGGTATAACCTCTAAATCAGAATAGATACCTTTACATTCGTAAGGATTACTTTCTTTAAGCATATGAGCAATTTCATGTGCCATAAAATGTACTGAAGAAGCATTAAACGTTCTTGGTACTTCTAAATAATAAGGACGCTTACTTACCATAGCTCCAGTTCTAATCATCATTGATTGAACAGTTAAACTTTCAACGTCATTTTTCTCATTATCTTGATATTGTATTTGTGAAAGAATACTAACAGCTCCCTTAGCAGAACCATGCATACCTAAATTATAATATACAGTAGCAGCTCCTTGTAAAACATTACCAAAAGTCATAGGTGGATATTCATCTATAGTTCTTTCTTCATATTTACTAATTATTTCATCTGCTATAAGTGTACTTCTATCAATTTCATCTTGTGTAAGTGGATATGGTCTAAAATATTCATAAGACGAAGCTAATTCATCCCATTTTTCTTTATCAAATTTATCATAATAAGCCATAAAATCACCCCTTAATTGCTAAAATTTTAGCATAGAAACGTATTATAATCAAAATTACCCCTCATTTTTAAAAATAATGTTATAATACATTTGAAAAGGAGAATGTCTATGATTATATGTATAGTAGGACCAACTGGAGTAGGTAAAACTAAATTATCAGTAGAACTAGCAAAAAAATACAATGCAATTATTATAAATTGTGATGCAATGCAAGTATATAAAGGACTAGATATTGGTACAGCCAAAGTAAAAGAAGAAGAAAAAGATGGGGTACCTCACTATCTATTCGACATTAAAGAAGTAAATGAAGACTATACAGTATTCGACTACCAAAAAGACGCTCGTAAACTACTAGAAGAACATAAAGATAAAAATATAATCTTCGTAGGTGGTACAGGTCTATATCTTAAAGCAGCACTATATGATTATAGATTTGCTATAGAAACATCTCCTAAAAAAGACTATTCTTCATATACTAACGAAGAACTATATCAAATGATAAAAGAAAAAGATATCAACGTAACAATTCATCCAAACAATAGAGTACGTATGGAAAGATTCTTAAATAAAGAAGATATTGAAGAAGTAGAACCAGTAAAACTATACGATCATCATCTAATAGGTCTAACTACAGATAGAGAAATTCTATACGATAGAATAAATAAAAGAGTAGATATAATGGTTAGTGATGGTCTACTAGAAGAAGCTAAATACTTCTATGATAAAGATATCAAAACAAAACCATTAATGGGTGGGATAGGGTATAAAGAATTATATGATTACTTCGATAATAAAGTATCTTTACAAGAAGCACTAGATAAAATAAAACAAAACTCTAGAAGATATGCTAAAAGACAATATACATTCTTTAATAACCAACTAGATGTTAAATGGTTTAATACTGACTTCAATAATTTCCAAAACACAATAGATAACGTAGTAGAATATATAAATACACAAGAAAAGAACTAATAACTTAGTTCTTTTTATATTACTTAAATTCTAAATAAATATCTCTATTATAAATATGTTCTCTCTTAGTAGCTTTCATATCTAATTTAGTAAGTTGATCATCATCTATCAAGAAGAAATCATGTAATAATATATCTCTACCAGAAGAAGATATTGGATCATCCCAAGTAAGATCTAAATGATACCATTTATCATCTAAATAAACTGCATTCCAAACATGTTCTTCAGAAGCAATCTTATAATTAGGAACATTTAACTTACTTAATATAACTGCCATAGTATCTGTATAACCACTACATATTGCATAATGATCATAAAGTAATCCATTAATTCTAGCAGAATCATAATCACTATAATTATATTCATATCTTTCTTCATCATACTTGGTATTATTTATAATAATATCATGCATAGTTTTTATTTTATCTCTAATACTCATATTATCATTTAAATTATCATTCATTAACTTATTAATGTCTTGATCAATTTGATTTATATCATCTTCAGAATATAATTTATCAATCTTAAGAGTAATTTCACCAGTCTCATCATATAATGTTCTAATGGTAGTATAACTATTATAAGGATGAACAAAATTATTAATTTCTGCTAAGAACTTTTCATCATTACTTAAAGCACCAACATCACTAATACATTCTTCATATTCACTTCCACAATAGAAAGTAAATTCGTTCCATCCTTTATCTAAAGTAGTATAAAATATTTCAACTAATTCATCATAATCATCAGGCTCAAAATCATCAGTTTCATTAAAATAAATAAAATCATATTCTTTTTGCCATTCATTAGATTGTGGTATAACAACTTCACGTCTAGAAAGAATAATAGTTTTAATAGTATCAGTTATTACATCTATATTAAGTATTACAACAACTATAATTATAATACTAACAAAAAAAGAAATAACATTCTTCATCTTTATCATATTATCACCATATTATAATTATATCATACCAATAAAAAAATGAAGTAAAATTACTTCATATCTTTAACTTTTTTATTTAATCTTGATTTTTCTCTATCAGCAGTGTTCTTTTTCATAACACCTTTGCTAACAGCCTTATCAATGTTCTTTTGAACTTTTTTAACAGCTTCAGTAGCAGCGGCTACATCTTTAGCAGCTATAGCTTTTTCACATTCTTTTATAGTATTTTTAACTCTAACTTTATAATCATGGTTAGCTTCAGTTTTCTTAGCTATAACTTTGATTGCTTTTTTAGAACTCTTAATATTAGCCATCTTCGTCGCTCCTTCCCTTGAATACAACTAGAATTATACTAAATAAACTTATGAAATGCAAGTAAAAGTAGTAAAATCGACATATTTTTAAAAGTAAACATTTTACACTATGAAAAAGGAGATTTCTTATGTCAAAGAGATTCAAAACAAAATTACGAAAAAAAACCTCAATAACTAAAATATTATTTATATTTATTTTCATCTTTATATCATTCTATATCTCATATAACATCATATATATATCATATCTATCTAAATTAAGTAATAAAGACATAATAAATCATATTATAGAAGATACTAAGAATAATAAATTATCTAATAGTTTTATAGAAAAATATAAAAACCCCCATATAATATTAAGTAATAATTTTTCTATAATAGAAACACCTAGTATAGAAGTAAATAATACAAATAAAATACCTTTAGTATACATATATACAACTCATGAAAACGAATCATATCAAGATAAATATTTAGAACTATATAACATAAAACCTACTGTTAAAATAGCT
>JAZOOK010000007.1:0-20750 GCA_045654965.1 Candidatus Coprovivens sp.
ATACTTCCTATTATAATAAGAGTTATTAATAATAAGATTAATTTAGTTTTTGTTTTCATGTACATCACTCAATTCAATAATATTTTATCATTAATTATTATAACATGATATAATTTTTATGGAGGTTATGATATGCAAGAATTAAAATTAAAAAGTATTTATAAACATTTTAAAGGAGATTATTATTTTGTAGAAGATATAGCTATAGATAGTGAAACTGATCAAGAATTAGTTATTTATCGTATGTTATATGGTGATTGTCATTTATATGCTAGACCAAAAGATATGTTCTTATCTGAAGTAGATCATGAAAAATATCCACAAGTAGAACAAAAATATCGTTTTGAATTACAAGAAGTTGCTAGTGTTAAAGATCAATTCAAATAATAAAACTATCACTGTTTAGTGATAGTTTTTATATTTTGTGAGCTTTTAGTTTTTCTTTTTCGTATTTTTTATGATTATTATAGAATCTAATATTATTTATTAGTAAACTAAAATATTTTTTATTATCTTTTAAATAGATATATTCTTCTACATCTAATGTATCGTGTGATTGTTCTGGACTATGGAATTTCATCTTTTGTAGTTTGTCTGCTAGTTTAGATAAAAATTCTAATTCTTGTTCACTATAAAATTCTCTTTGATTACTATGAATTTTAAATTTAGAAGATATATTAAATACCATTGCTATTAATTCTTCAAAATTATGTGAATGAAAATGACTACGATTATTTCTCGATTTAGTTCCACCGAATTGATAATAGAAATTGTTGTTATATACTTGATCTAATGCTCCGTAGATAGTTTCATAATAACTACCTGCTACTACATAATAATCTTTATTAAATTCTTTAGAACGAATCTTTTTAGGAATATATACTTTAGAATATTTTTCGTATACATATTTTTCGAAATCTATTTGTTTCCAATGTTTTATATCTTTTAATGTTTTTTTGAATTCTCTATCAGGTTCATATTCTGCTTTTAATTCATTTTTTACTAGTTTAGATTTTAAATCTTTAATATATTTAAATTCATCAGCACTATATTCTTTTTTATATTTGTTTGGGATAGAAAAATCTTCTTTATATTTGATAACAGCTTCTAGTACTTCAGATAAGTTATGTACTTCTTTTTCACTCTCTTTAACATTGAAATGATAAGTTAAGTAAGAACCTAAGAAGTCTGTGAATAGTTTGTTTAAGTCAGTATACTTTTTATCATTGTAAATATAATAACTATAATTCTCATTGTTATCAAATACTCTATATGGTACTGTTATATCTCTATATTTTGATTTCATAATACATCACCTTTTATATTATTATTTTATCATATTTTTAAACAAATAAAAATGTCGAAGTTATTCTTCAACATTTTTCTCTTCTTTTTCGTTTTTTAATATTTCTGTTTTGTATAGATATTTATATTCAGAACATGTTTTTAATAATTCTTCATGTGTTCCTGAAGCTATTACTCTACCATTATCAATGAAATTAATTTTGTTACAATTGATTATAGTTGATAATCTATGAGCAATTATTAAAATAGTGTATTCTTCTTTTAAGTTATTTATTGCTTGTTGGATTTTTTGTTGTGTATCATTATCTAATGCACTAGTTGCTTCGTCAAAAAGAATTATTTTTGTTTTTTGGACAAATGCTCTTGCTATGGCAAGTCTTTGTCTTTGACCACCTGATAAGATTACACCACCTTCACCTACTACTGTATCGTATTTTTCTGGTAGTGATTCGATGAAATCATCTATACAAGCTAGACGACATGCTTCTTTCATTTCTTCTTCTGTTAAATCATCTTTTACTAAACGAAGATTATCTTTAATACTTAAATTAAAGATATATGGATTTTGACTTATTATAGTTATATTTCCTCTTATAGAATCTTCATCTAATTCTTGAATATCTATACCATCTAAAGTTATTTTTCCTGATTGTGGTTCATACATTTTACATAATAAATTAAAGATAGTTGTTTTACCTGAACCACTTTTACCAACGAAACCTATAGTTTCGTTTTCTTTTACTTTAAAACTCATTTTATTTAATACTTTATCTTCTTTGTAAGCAAATTCAACATTTTTAAATTCAAAGTTTCCATCTATTTGATCTAAATGAGTTTTACCAAATGTTTCTTTTTTGAATTCTTTATTTCCTAATAATGAGAATACTCTATTTGCTGAAATATTAAAATTCTTTAATTCTTCTAATAATTGACCTATTTTTTCTATTAGGTTAGTTGTTATTTCGTGCTTATAAGAATGAAGTATTAAAGCTGTTCCCATATTTATATTATTAATTGATACTAAATATATTAATAATAAGATTAATATAGTTTCTAGAATAGCTTTTACTGTTTGAATTACTGCTAAGAATGAAGTATCAGTATTACGCATGTCGAATTGACGAGTTGCTCCTTCGTTAATACTCTTTTCTATTTCTTTAACAAATGATTCTTTAGCATTTAGCATTTTAACGTCACGAACACCACGTACTAATTCAGATGTTAATCCTACATTATGATCTTTTTGTTTTCTAAAAACTTTATCTTTATTACCTACTACTTTATTTTTTATAACATGTAATATTGTTAGTACTATAGATATAAATAAATAATATAAAAATATATATTTATTAATTAAGAAGATTGCAATAAAGATACCTAAGTTGGAAACTATTGCAGTTAAGTTTCCACAACCAATTGTGAATATGTGGGATAGTTGTCCACAGTCTCCGTTAATTCTTTCTATGAATACTCCTGATGAATTAGTGTCTAAATCACTTACTTTTATTTTTAGTATTTCTTTACTAACTGCTAATTGTAGATTTTTGAATACTCCTGTGAAATATACTTGAGTATTTCTTTTTATTAAAACCATTCTTAAAATACGTAATAGTTCTAAACCAAATACTACTAATGTAACTATTGCTAATTGTTGAAATAAACCTGTTGATAAATAAGTTATTTGTTTAGCTGTGAATATAGGATATATAACATTTACTATTACGAATGCAAATGATAGTACAGTAAATGCTATTAAGTTTTTATTATATTCTTTACCATACTTATATACTTTTTTTAGATTATTTAATGTTTCTTTCATATTCTTACCCCTTTGTATGAAATGTTGTTTCCTTCTTTCTTAATTATTATAGCATATATATTTTTTGTTTTTTTCTAAATATAAATGTGTTAATATAAAACTACTTAGGGAGGTTTCTTATGAAAGTATTTAATATTGAAAACGGAAAGAAAAAAGTTTATGTACAATTAAATGATGTAATGATGTTAATGCAATTTGATGGGGTTATTCCTGCTGAAGTAATGGAAAAACATTTTATGAATATGTTTATTGTTACTGATGAAAATAGATTTGAGTTTTCAGAATTTACTGAACCAAGTACTGTAGAATTTTTTGAAAAATGTGAATGGATTCCTGACTATAAACAATATAGAGGTTTAAGTGAAGAGCAAATTATTGAATGTGGTCAACAAATTGGTGCACAAATGAATGAAGTTGCAGTTAGATGGAATAGTATGACTCCAGAACAAAGAGAAGATAATCAAGATGTAGCATTAGAACATGAAAAGTTAAAGTTTAAAATGCATTCTTTAGCTGAAATATTATGGACTAAACAAGGTCATAGAAATATGCCTTTTCCAATAGTTCCTGATTGTAGTGGATTTGTAGTTGATAATGATGATTGTGAATATGTAGCTAGACAAGGTATCAATCCTACTCAAGTTCTTATTTATAGAAAAGATGGAAAAGCTATGAATAAGAAAAAAGAAATTATTCCACAAGGTTTAGTACAAGCAGCTGAATCTATATTAGTTGATGCTAATTTAAATACTAATGAATTCTTTGGTGATTTTGAAAGTATTAGAACATTAACTGATGATGGTATGTATTTAGTTACTACATTTAAAATTATTCCTAAAAAGGAAGAAGAAAAAGAAGAAGTTAAAGATAATCATGTTCAACCAACTAAAGAAAAAATGACATTAGCTAAAAGAATAAAGAATTTTATAAATAGAAAAAGATCTTAATAGATCTTTTTTTATTACATTTTTCCTTGATATTTATATAGTTTTTTTACTACCGGTGAGTATTCTACTTTACTTAGATCTTTATTTGTTTGTTCTGCTAAACTTTTTGTTAATAGAATTGATCTTATTGTAAGGTAATAATCATTTATTATTGGATCACTATATTTTGATTTTAGAATTATTATTTTATTATAGTAATCTTGCAATTCTTTTAACATAAGTTTATCTAGTTCTGTATCATTATCAAAATATATTAGTGAATGGTTATTATGATAACTTGTTGTACTTCTGCCATGGCAATAACTATATTTATCATGAACTAAAGGTACTGCTAGACTTGCTTCTAACATGGTTGATTCTAAGTATGTATGTGATGCTGATGTTTCTATACCTGACATTATTTCAAATACTGGATGTGGTTCTATTATTGGTGTGGCTTGGTTTAGAAGTTCTCTTACTATATCATTTCCTTCTAGGTAGTAGTCTAACATTATAGTCATTGGTATTAATGTTGCGGCTAGGGATATGAAACTATGTTCTTTAGGTAGAGATGTGTCATATGTAATATTTGTTATGTTAGGTACTCTAGTACTAGATAAAAGATATTTATTTAAGTTGTTTTGGAAACTAGTTTGTACTCCAAAGTTGGTTCCACTATAACTACATGATAGAACATTATCGTATCCATTTAATGGTGTGTATAGTATGTCTCTTGGTTCTAGACAGGTTGATATAATACCATTTTTTTTAGCTAGTATTTTACTAGTGAATACTGCTACTACTTTGGATCCTCCTACTCCAGTTACTATAGTAGGTGTTTTTATTTTGCTTAGTGTTCTCCTTGTTTCTTCTAGATTTGTTTTATTTAGAGTATCTAGGACTCTATCTGACAATAAGTCAAAGTTTTCTTGCATTTTACTCATATAAAAATACTTCCTTTCATGAGTACAATTTAACACTCATATAGGAAGTATTTGGTCTACTTAGAAAGTTTCATCTAATATTTGTAATTTAATTATTCTTCTTAGTTCGAAATGTCTTATGTCATTCTTTTTTAAACAAAATGCTGCTACGTACCAACCGTCTTGAAATAAAAACATTTCAGCTGGACATATTGTTCTATCATTTTCACCTTTATTATATGAATAGTATCTTATTGATACTTTTTTTCTTTCTTTAATTGCTCTAGTTAGTTGGTTGAACTTAGTAAGTGTTTCATCTTTTAAATTTAGTTCTTTTGCTTCTTGTCGTGATCCTGCATAGACACCTTTTATTTTGTCTTGAAGAATAGTTAGTTTTTCTTTTTCTAATTCATCTTTTTCATTTAATATATATTTGTCTAATAGTTCATAGTCTTTTTTCTTAAATTTTCTTACTGGCATTCTTATTGTTTGATTTAGTACATATCCACCATATGGTCCCATTATTGTATCTACATAGATACCTGCTTGTTCTAAATCATCTTTATAAGAACGAATTTGTCTTTCAGATACTTCTAGTTTAGTTGCTAGTTCTTTTACTGAATATTTTCTACCAGATTGGAGGTATTCCATCATAAGTAATAAGTTAGATAATTTTGACATATTATACCTCCTTGCAAATATATTATCATAAGAATAAAAAAATAGTGATTTAATTCACTATTTTATTACTAGTTGTTTTACTTTATTTTTGTCTTTACCGGCTTCGTCCCACATATCATTTGGTCTGAATAATATTTCTTCTGGTTCAAAGTATTGAATGTTACCTTTAGAGTCAGAATATATAGTTAAGAAGTATGCACCTACTGCATTTGATAAACCTTGTTTTTGTTGGAATTGAGTTTTATCACATAAACATGGTACTTCTATTCCTCTTACATTTCTATATACGAATGAATAACTTTTATGATAATGACCTATTAAGAGTATTTTAGGTTTGAAGTCTGATTCTAGTATTTCAATTCTTTTTTGTGGTTTGTAAGATAGTGCTTGAGCGGATCCTCCTCCTGGATGATCCATAAATATTTTTACACCATTTATATTGATAGCTGCACTATCTTGTCCTAAGTATTCCATATCGTCTCTACATCTTGATACCCAATTACTTATTGTTGCTTGACCATTTTTATAATGAGTTTCATCATGACTACCTAATATGTACTTAGTAGTTATTCCTTCTACTTTAGGATACATATCAACAACATAACCAGCTTGTTCATCAAAACCATGAAGGAATTGTTGACGTGGTTGCTCTGGTCTATTGGGATAGTTTCCATCTACTAAGTCTCCACAATGTAGTACTATTTTAATTCCCCTATTATATGCTTCTTGATATATTTGATTTAATAAATGTAATTGTTGATGAATATTACCAAAGTGAGTATCTGATACTACACATATTTCTGTTAGTGTTAGTTTTTCTTGAGTAAGATCTGGTTTTGTAGTTATGAATGTTCTTGTTTGAGATTTTTCAAATACTATAGTACCATTCTTTTCTACTATATCTATATTTTTACCGTAGATACGACATAGTTCAAGAATACCTTGTAGTTCTGTTGATTTGATATGAAATTTTAACATGAATTCTTCTACTGAAGAACCATGTCTCATATATCTATATAGTTTATTAATGTATTCTAAATTTGTGTCCCTTTTTAAGTCTTCCATATTACTCCTCCTACTTAGCGTTTGTTAGTCTTAAAACTTTTGGTTTTAAATAATCATCTTTGTTGGTTTTGTAATATACTGAGTCGATAGCTTTTATACTTTTGAAGTTACCGTATTTATCTGTTGTTACTGTTATGTACCATGCACCAATTGTATTAGAATGTCTTTTATCACTCATTTCTCTTGTTGTTGCACATACACTTGGTACTGAGATACAAGCTACGTTACGATATGTGAATTTTTCCATTTGAAGTAATCCTCCATATAATAGAATATCTGGTTTGTCTTCACTTCTAAATGAATCTATTTGTTGTTGAGGACGATATGATACTGTGTATGTTTTTACTAGTTTAGGATTAAATACAAACATACGAGCTTTGTCTATCATTACGTTACATGATCCATTACCTAGATAGACCATATCACTTCTTGCTAGTTCAATTCTTTTTCCAATATTTATCTTATGACTTTGTAAGTGTTTTTCATCTTTAGCTCCTGTTATAAAGTATGTAGTCATACCTTCGATAGCTGGAAAGTTATTTGTTATATAATCTACTTGTCTTAGTGTATCATCTAAGAAATTTGATTCTGAATAGATATGATTTAATGGATATAATCCTTCTGTTATGTTTCCACAAAGTATTACATTATCAAATCCTAGTGAGTGGGCTTTTAGGTAGATATCGTTAAGTATTGATAATTGTTGTGATTTAGAGCCGAATCTCGTATCGGAGATTGCTACAAATTTAAATTCATGTTCTTCATCTGTGAAGAATTGATATGAATTGTCATCCGTTAATTCTTTTTCCCCCTGATTGTACATATAAATGCCATCATCTCTTTGCTGTGTAACTATGTTGATTCCAATTTGTCTAAGTTCTCTGATTAGAGCTAGTACTTCGTATTCATTTATTTTTAATACTTGGCTTATGTCAGATAAACTTATTTCTTTTTTTGTTAGTTCTTTTATTCTTTCTAACATTTCTCTTTTTTCCATAATTACCTCCAAAAAAAAGAGGGTACGATATTGTACACTCTAAAATAAGTCACTTCTTGCAACGTTGAATAGCAAATATGTTCTTCTTAGTTTTATAAAAATTCTTTTCATAATACACACTTCCTATTCTTGTTACAAGTATATCATTTTTGATATATTTTAACAATAATAATTATTTCTATTTGATTATTTCTTTTATTTTATTTAATTCATCCATATTAATAATATATTCTTCTTTATTAATCATATCTTTTAATTTAAATGAGTTGTTTGTTATTTCATCTTCACCTATGATAATTACGTATGGAATATTTTCTTTATTACAGAAGTCTAAACTTTTCTTTAGTTTTTTATTGTTCATTTCTAAATCTACTTTGATACCAAGATTTCTTATGTCGTTTGCTAGTTTTAAACTTTCAATATTTGTACCCATTGGTATTACGTAAATATCTACTGGAGCAGAGTCTTTAAATTCTTCTCTATTTTTTAATAGTTCAAATATTGATGTAAGACCGAAACTAATTCCTACTGCTGGATATATTTCTCCATCATTTATAAATTCAGTAATCATTTTATCGTATCTACCGCCACCACCGATAGCTCCACTTAATGCACCATTCTTTTCATATACTTCAAATACATTACCTGTATAGTAGTCTTGTCCTCTTGCTAATGATGATGTGAAAGTACAGTATTCATTTAAGTTCATTTTGTTTATGTATTTTTCTAAATTATTTAGTTCTTCTAAACCTCTTTTTATGTCTTCATTAGTTGTATCTTTGAATTTGTTATTTAGTTCTTCTAAAGATAGTTTGAAGTATTCTAATAGAGATTGTGTTTGAGATTTGTTAAGACCTAGTTCTAATAAATTATTAGTTAGTTCTTCTGTAGTTAGTTTGTCTATTTTATCAATGATAGTTATTGTACTAGGTACTAATTCTTCTTTTACACCAGTATCTAGAATAAGACCTTTCATTAAGTTTCTACTATTATATTTAATGTTTATTTCGATATTAAGTTTAGTAAATGCATTAACGTATAGACTTATTAATTCAGCTTCTATCATTTGATTAGATAAACCTACTACATCAACATCACATTGAGTAAATTCTCTATCTCTTCCTACTTTAACCGGTCCATCTCTAAATACTTTATTTATTTCATATCTTTTGAATGGTAGTTTTAATTCATTTTTATTTAATGCTATGAATTTAGCAAATGGTACTGTTAGGTCATAACGTAATCCTAGGTTTCTATCTCCTTGATCTTTTAATTTATATATTTCTTTTAAGATATCATTAGATTCATCGTATTTACCTGCTAACATATCAAAGTAGCATAGTATCGGTGTTTCTATTGGTAAGTATCCGTATTCTTCAAAAGTATTTCTTAATATTCCATTTATATAATTTCTAATTTTTTGTTCTTTAGGTAAAAAATCATAACCACCTTTTACATTTTGTATTATCATAATTAATCCTTCTTTCTAATTTTTTTTTATAAAATAATAAAAGCTATACAAGTAGTACCTGTATAGCTTTTTATATATGTTTAAACTAAATACAAGCACCACAAACAGCACTTGTACTTACAACTATTAATGTCGTATTAACAAGTGCAGATTATTATGATGATGTAATGTAGTATATAGTTTTATCATACTAATCTTCCCTTTCATGGTTTTATAATAATACTAATTAATAGATTTGTCAAAATTATTTTGAAATTAGTAGAATTTGAAAAATACGTGTCTTTTTGGTATAATGTATATCGTTGAAAGGGAGTAGTTCCTTGATTGTTTTAGCTCGTCAACACGTTAAAAGCCGGACTAGAAGATACAAAATATTGAACAAGACTTTCACATATTATATGTATGTGTGAAGTCTTGTTTTCTTTTTTGCCACTTCACACATATGATTGGGGGAATTTATATGAGTGAAAACAAAAAAGGAAATATAGGTAATCTTGCTTTAAAAGTATCAAGTTCTAAAATGGTAGATTTAGATGCTGGATGTTATGACTATTTACTTTCTATAGATATGGAATCTATAATTAAAAAGTTTAATAGTGGTGACTATAGTGTTTTAGATTCTGAAGAGATTGAAAAATTTTTAAATACTGATATTAGTGCTATTGAATTAATCTCTTCTGTTTTAAAAGCTAAGTCATTATTACAATATAAAAATGATTTCTATAGCGAAGTAGAACGTTTACAAGATGGAATGGTATATAATCCTAAAGATGTTTATTATACTGATCAGTATTCTTATAATCGTGGTACTCTTACATATTTTCAAACTGATTTAGCATTTAGATTAGCTGAAAGAATTGTATCAAATAACAGAACATATGCTTTATTAAAATTCTTATTAACATATGAAAGTTTAGTATCGCATTTAAGAACTAGAAAACATTTATTTGAAACTATGAAGAAAAATCCTACTGGAATTGAACAATTACATAATGTGTTAGATCAATATGATACAGAAGTAGGTATTATAAAGATTGTTGAAGATGGTGAAGTATCAATTGGAGTTGGTACTAGACATGATATGGAAATATCTGATTTAATCGGAAAACCTTTCCCTGCTGACTGTGATGAACCTGGTTATGAATATGGACCTTATGGTGATAGATATCATGACCCACACAAAGTAGAAAAGGAATTCTACGAAAATGGTACTACTCAAAATCATGCTAAGATGATTGAACAAGAAAAGTTATATAGAAGTAAACTAAGTCAGTCAACTAGAGATGAGGATGGATTTATCATAGCTGGTCGTAGAGCTATCATTATTTCATCATTAGAATTAACTAAATTAGGTATTGATCCTAAAAGTGTCGGATGGACTCCATTAAGATTAATTGTTCAACCAGAAAGTCTATTTAAACTTTGTAAGAAACACGAATCAACTAGATATTTATCATTTGGTACTAAAGTACAATTAAAGAAAGATATTATTTTATCTAAGAAACAACATTAGTTGTTTCTTTTTTTTGTAATAAAAAAAGAACTATGAAGTTCTTTTTTATATATGTTAATTACTACATTAATATGATTTACTTAATATTACTTTTGTGCCAAACGTAAACAATATTATGATTGAATACTAATAAATCAATTATAATGTTTTTAATTAACTACATTATATTTCTTGCTGCTTGAACATTTTTTGCTTGGAAACCTTTATCAGTTTCAATTAGTTCAAAATATACATTTTCTCCTTGATTTAAACTTTTATATCCATCTTGTAATATTTGTGAGTAGTGAACGAAGATGTCTTCGTTTTCTTTATATTCTATAAATCCATATCCTTTTTCATTATTAAACCATTTTACTTTACTTTCCATTTTTATTCCTCCTTTGTTTAGCACGTTGTAAGTATCTCACTTCTATTTGTCGAAAATTGTCGTATATTTTATATAAATTAATATTAAATAAAAAAACGAAGTTATACTTCGTTTTTAATGAAATTTAGTAATCATAAATATTATTCCAATTATTATACTTATGAATATTAGTAGATATATTGTTACAAATACTCTTGCTATTGTACTGATTGTTTGTGAAGCATTAGGAGATATGATGTTTGAATTGTTATGTGATGATGTGTGATTCATTGTTGAATGATGTAATCTGTGATTTCTTCTTTTTCTTCGTTCAGCTGAACGATGTAATGCTGCTCCATGTGCTCCCATGCCACTACCATTTATATTTACTCCTGTTGCTCTACCTACTGCAAATGCATGTGAATTAGAAATTCCATGACGTCTTCTTGATGAACTATGTCTGCTATGATGCATACTTGATGATCTTCTATGTGCACTAGATATTCCATGTCTTCTCATATTATCACTCTATTCTATATTTTATATATATCATGTATTAAATCTCTTTGATAGTCTTTTTATACCATCATTTACATTTTCTTTTGTTAAACCAGTTTTAATATTAGTTTTTATTAAGTGATTTATTAATTCTTCCATATCACTATCATCATCTAATATTATGTAGTTAGGTTGATTTTCTAATGTAGAAAGATATGCTTGTATTTCTATTCCTCTTGGTTGATTTAGTATTGGTGTATAGCCGATTATGTGTTGATCTAAATCATATGTTTTTAATGTTTCTATTATTTTTTCTTTTCCTTTTTCATCTTTGCGCCATGAGGATGTTACGACTATTTTTGAATTAGTAAGGTTAACTAGTGTTTTTAGATTTTCTAAACATATTTCATCAAATGGATAGTTGTATCCTGAATGTGGTTTGTGTGTTTGTTCATATACTTCTTTTAATTTACGATGTGAATTTAATACACCATCTATATCTAAGAATATTATGTTCATACTTATCTTTCCTTTAATTTATTTTAGCATACAAAAAAACAGTCTTGAAGACTGTTTTAGTTCTTATGGTGCCTGTGGTGGGACTCGGACCCACACGTTATCGCTAACACTGGATTTTGAGTCCAGCGCGTCTACCAATTCCGCCACACAGGCAATTACATAAATTATTATATCATAAAAAAATAGATTTTAAAGTAAAATCTATTATCTTATAAAACCATATTTGCTTAAATAATTTGTTAAATCTGTTTCTGTAATAACACCTATCTTTTTTTCTTCTTGAACTACTCCATCGATATAAATTAGTGTTGTTGGTGTTCCGTCTATTTCTAACATATTTACAAATTCTAATCTTTCATCTTGAGTAAGAGTTAATAAATCTAATTCATAACCAACTGTGTTATTTTTTTTGAATACTTCGTTATATATTGGTTTAAAGGCTATACAGTGAGAACAAGTAGTTTGACTTATTAATATTACAAATGATTCTTTATTTTCTATTTTTCTTTTAAAGTTTTTAAAAGATAGTTGTTCAATATTTGAATAATTTTCTTGGATTACAAAGTCTTCTCCGTCTGTATTATCATCATTATTATCATGGTTACCAGATGATGAAGAATTATTGTTATCTTCATATTGTTCTCTTATGTCTTCTTTTGTTTCCTCTATTAATTCTACTGATTTATTAAATATTGTGTAGAATAGGAAAAGGAATCCTGCTACTCCAACTACTAATACTCCACCTACTATTCCTACTATCATTAATACTATTTTTAATGTATTGTCTTTTTGTGGTATTTGTTCTCCATTAATGTTTTGATTCATAACTACACTTCTTTCTTAATTAACTATTTCTATTCCTAGCAATACCGCTAGTTCTAAAGCTTGAAATTGATTTACTTTTATTCCTCTTAGACTTCGTTCTTCTATCTTTATAGATGTTATATCACAAGTACTAAAATCTATTCCATGTAAATTTATATGGGAAAATTCTGATTCTTTAAATTTGTTGTCGTCTAAGATTGTTTTATTTAATTCTACATTGTAGAAACTACTTTCTGTAAAATCAGATTCTTTAATTGTTAATTCCTTTGTTTTACTATCTATTATATTTATATATTTACATTGTGAACTATTAATTAATACTTTTGTTATATGGCAATTACTTATATTAACTCCTACTAATTTGCAATTGTTAAATTCTACTTCTTTAAAATTACAATCTATAAATTTCGTGTTTGATAGGTCACAATTTGAAAATACTACTTTTTCGAAGTAAGTATTTTTATAGTCTGATGTAATTAAGTTACATCTATCTAATGTAGTATTAGATATTGTTTTATCTTTTATATCTAAGTTACTTAGATCTTCTTTTATATATTCTTCATTATAAATATCTGTTTCATCTTCTATATATAAATCTATTTTATTCATTTTCTTCTTTTTCCTTATAGATTGAAGTAAATAATTCTTTTTCTTCATCGATTGGTTCTTCTTCTTTTAGAATTGTTGGTAATTCACTAATTGAAGATAATCCAAAGTAATCTAAGAATTCACTTGTTGTAGCATATAGATTTGGTCTTCCTGGCATTGTTGATTTACCAGCTTCTTTAATCATTCCTTTAGCAATTAGTTTTCTAATCATTTGACCATTATTTACTCCACGCATTTCATCTACTTCTAACCTAGTTATAGGTTGGTTGTATGCAATTATTGCAAGAACTTCAAGTGCTGCTTGAGATAATGTATTGCTTTCTGGATTTTCTATTAACTTTTGATAATATTCCTTGTGTTCTTTCTTGGTAGTAAGTTTAAAAGCATCTCCTAAGTAACTTATTCTAATACCATGATTATCTTCATCATAACTTTTCTTAAGTTCCATAAGAAGTCTTTTAGCTTCTTCCATATCAACAGATAAAATGTCACATATTTGTGTAAGTGTTACTCCTTCGTCTCCTACTACAAATAATATACCTTCCAAAACTCCTAATAAATTCATATACTTCACGCTCTCTCTATCATGATTGGACTAAAGTTGTCTTCTTGAGTTAATAAGATTTCATTACTTTTTGTCATTTCTAAAATAGATAGGAATGTTACTACAATATTTTCTTTTGTTACTTCTGTAAATAATTCGATAAAATTAACTCTTTTCCTTGTATTTAATATATTTCTTATATCTTTTATTTTGTCTTCAACACTTAATTCTTTTTTAGTTATTTTTGTATTTAATGGTTTAGAAAGTTTTTGTCTTTCAATAAATAACTTATAAGCATTGAATAAATCTTCTATATCAAATTCACCTTTTTGAATACCTGTTTCTTCTATGTATTCTTTAAGTGATTCTGGCAATTTAGTATAAACTTCTCCGCGTTTTTCTTCTAAGTCATGAAAACTTTGAGTAAGTTGTTTATACTTTTCATATTCTAATAATTTATTTCTTAAATCTTCTTCTGAAGAGAATGAGAATTCATCTTCAGTAGTTTCTTCTTCGTCTTTACGATTAATTAATAACTTACTTTTTAAGTGTATTAATTCTGATGCCATTACTAGGTATTCACTAGCTATATCAATATTCTTTTCTTCTAAGCTATGAATAAAGTCTAGATATTGATTTATTATTTCACATATATTAATTTCGTAAATATCCATTTTAGATTCTTTTACTAGATGTAATAATAAATCTAATGGGCCTTCAAAATCTGATGTACAAAAGTTGTAAGTCATATTAATCATCCTATCCGCATTTGTATCCTTGTGCTTCCATTTCAAAAGATACTATTTTGATAGACTCTTTATATTTAAAGAATCTATATGTTCTAAGTTGTGCCATTGTTACGGCTGAAATTTGTTTTAAATCAATTTCGTTTATCATTCTAAAATCAGTTTCTGTTTCAATAAATATTGATGAAAAATTTTCTACGTTTTTATATTTATTTGAAAGTTGTAGATATAATGATTTATTTTGTTCATAAATTTCATTTATTTGACCATCAGTTTCTTTGGCTTCATTATGTTCATCATATATTTTGTGTAATTCATTTTCTAAGAAGTAATACTTAATTGTACTATTATTGTAAGTACAAGTTAATACGCCGTAGTCACCTTCCATGTTTATAGTTTTTACATTATCTGGATAACTTGCAGTTGGTATTTCTTCTATTTTAAATCTATTTGCATTATCGTATGCTGATTTAGTTAATTTTACTGATAGTGTTGTTGCTGATAAAGCTCCAAGTCCATCGTATGAATGGATTAGTGCACGGTATATAGTTTTATTTCCTTCTTTTAGTACTATATAATATTTTTTACTAAAGTCATACGATCTATCACCAACGTTATTCACTGTGAATGATAATAAATATTCATTATGTTCTTTTGATTTAACAAAGTTAGTAAATTCAAGTTGTCCAATCTTAGCTCTTACTGAAGATTTATTAAACTCATATAGTTCATCTTCTGGATTTGTTGTATTCGGATCTACTGGAACTGTGCCCGGATCAAATACATTAAATTCAACTCTTTTACTAATAATTGGAAGTAGAATTATTATTCCGATTAATCCAAAAATAAAAATTAAAGGAACAATTGGGCTTTTATCTTTTTCCTCTTCTATTATATGTAGAACTTCTTCTTGACCATTAAAAGAAGCTGATATATATCTTTGTGGTTGTTCAGTTTCTTCTGTTTGTACTTGTTGTACTGGTTGTTGTTCCTCTGATTCTACATTAAATATTTGACTAAAGTTTGGTTGTTCTGATTGTGCTGGATTATTACTTTGAATATTTTCATTGTTTAATTCTTTATTTTCCATATAATATCCCTTCATTCTTTCATATTTAATTATATCAAATGTAGTCAAAATAAAAAAGAGATTAATTAATCTCTTGCTTTAAAGAATATCGAGAATATAAACCCGAAGAATATAGCACTACTTATACCAGTACTAGTAGTACTTAGAATATTATTAAACATACCAATAAATCCATTTTCTTTGAATCCTTCTAATGATGCTTGATATAAAGCATTACCGAACGAAGTAATAGGAATACTACTTCCTACTAAGGAATAGTTTCTTATTATTTCATATATTCCTAAGAACGATAATAGTGCTCCAATTACTACAAACATACTTGTTATATGTCCTGGAGTAAGTTTTGTGTTATCTAATATTATTTGACCTATCATACATATAGATCCTACTACTATAAATGAATTTAAATATATCATGTTATCACCTCTATGCTTACAGCATGTGTTATTGAAGGAATACTCTTTTTTAGATTTACCATAAGAGGACTATGTAAGGAACCTGTTGCTAGTAAAAGAATTCTACTATGGCGTTTTTCTTTTAATATTTTGTTCATTAATACTAAAGGTATTACTACGGGACCACTTCCTCCTTGGAATGTTTCTTGTTCGTCTTTGTATATTATACTAGCAGCATCTAAGTATGCTTTTGGAATTATGTTATAGTCTTCTTTTATTAATTTTAAGAATAATTCCGAGCCTAATTTACCTAAATCTCCTGTTATGATGATGTCATAATAGTCTACACTTCTATCTAATTCTTTTAGATGGTTGTTTAAGGTTGCAGCGGCACTAGGTGCCATTACTGCTCCCATATTAGAAGAATCTTTGATACCGTAGTCAACTATTGTTCCTATTGTACTTGATTCTACTTTTATATTAGTTGCTTCACTTGTTAATAATAATGCTGCTGCTCCAGTAGTTGTAAATGTAGTATATGCCTTCTTGACTGAACCATATTCTATTGGGAATCGGTATTGCCTTTCGGCATTTAAATTATGACTGGATGTAATTGCTATACCATTATTTATTTGTTTATTTTCTATCATATTAGATAGTACTATTAGAGATTCGTTGAATGTTGCACAGGCATTATATAATCCTAAGAATGGGATTTCTCTATTCACTAAGTTATATGATGTTATTGTTATTTGATTAAGTAAGTCTCCTCCTACTACTAGGTCTAATTTGTTATTTATTTTGTTTCTTTTTATGATGTTATTTAAACATAGGTTTTGCATTTTTATTTCGGCATCTTCTAGTTTATCTTCATTATAGTAATAATCTTTTATTGTATTTGGATATACTAAATTACCTTGTTCTTCAGTTGGTCCTACTATAGATTCATAGTCTCTTATGTAGACATTATTGTATTTAAAACTAGACATTTAATATCACCTTGAATAGTGTTAATAATATTGCACTAACTATTCCATATAATAGTACTGAACCTGCTAATTTAAATGTATTTGAACCTATGGTAATTAATCCTTCTTTTTTATAATCTATTACTGAAGATGCTATTGAATGGGCAAAACCTGTTATAGGTATTATTAGACCTGACTTATATTTAGTAAATAAATTATCTGCTTTTCCCATTGCAGTTAGTAAAGATATAACCGCTATCATAATTAATAACATGAATGAAATAGATAGTTCTTCATTATATGTTGTAATTAATCTTGAGTATAAGAACGTACCAATTATTCCTATTATTCCTCCACTAAAAAATGATATTAATAAATTAGATAGTTTATTTTCTTTTGGGGTAGATTTATCTACTAATTCTTTATATTTTCTACTATTCATATTTAACCTCCATTATTATAGTGGTTAAATATTTAGATAATTATACATTTTTGTTAAACTTTTCTTTTCATAACGAGATACAGTTACTTGAGACATTCCTAATAGTCTGGCTGTTTCTGATTGAGTAAAATCTTTGTAATAACGATAATTAATTATTTGTTTTTCTTCTTCTGTTAATGTATTTAGAGAATCTTGTAAATCTATGTTTTCTGATGTATTTGTTTCAATTTTATTAGGTATGGTTTCATAGATAGGTCTTTCTTCTCCACTATCTAGACTCATTATTGTTCCTGTACATGTTTCAATTTCTAATAATAGATATTCAGGTAGATTTAAGAAATTTGAAAGTTCTTTTGTACTAGGATGGTAGCCTAGTTTTTGGGTTAAAGATTGTCTTGCTTGTTCTATTTTTTTGTATGTTTTTAATATGTTTTTATTTAATCTAATACTTCTAGTATTATTGGCTAATTCATACATTTCACCAAATATATAATTATATGCGTATGTAGTAAATTTTGTTTCTGATTGTTTATTATAGTTGTTATAAGCTTTTATAATTCCTATAACTCCTGCTTGGTATAGATCTTCTTTTGGTACTTCATGAAATTTAGATGCAATTTTATATATTAGTTTTTCATGTAACTTTATTATTTGTTCTAATTCAGTCATTGTTATCACCTGTTAATTTGAATATAGTGAATAAATGAAATGTTTTAAACAGGTTCGACAAAGTAAGATAAAATTAGAGTGTATAAAAAGAAAAAACACTGTAAATACAGTGTTTTATTGAGTTACTATCGTATACGGATTATTTATTGTACCGTTACCATTTACGAAGATTGTTCCGTTTATAGTTATTGTAGGTCTTACTCCGAATGTTGTATTAGTTTGGGCTGTTGTTATAGAACCATTGTTGTTAACTATAAATAAATACATTCTTGAATTAACGTGGTGTGATGGTGATATTGTAAAATAATTTTCACCATTGTATAAATAATACTTTTGATTATTTGTATTAAATGCTCCACCAGCCATAGCAATTTCATCTGCTGTTAATAATCCAACTTTTCTATTGTAGTCTCCACCAAATCCTGATGTATTTGTTGGACATATTATAGAAGGACTATGGTTTAGTGCTACTCTTGTGTAAGCACCAAATTGATATGTATTTTTATCTTTTGTAAAAGATGCATCATTACAATAATTAGTTGATACAATATATTTTTCTAATCCTTTAGCTTGAATATTATTTTTATACCAATTATCTAGGTATATTGTAATATTATTATCTAACATTTTATAATAATATTCATATTGTAGACCAGCATCATCAAATGTAGATGAATAGTTAGCATATTTAGTAGTTCCTACTGATTTATCTGCTACTAGTTTTATATTGTTATTATTGATACTAACAATACGCCACATTATATCTCCAAATTTAACATAATTATTATTTACTAATCCACGATAATAATATACTACGTTATTATTATGTGATGTTTTATATAAACCATCTGGTGTAGTTGAAATGTTATAAAAGTTAGGAGATATTTTTTTGTCTATACTTCTAACATCTGATAGTAAACCTTCTACAAAGTTATATTTCATTGCTGAAGCTGTATCTATTAATTCGAATGTTGCTTTTAATATAGAATCATCTTTTATTGTAGGAGATTTTTTTTCATCAAACCATATTTTTACGTTTGTTCTCATTGTTTCATTTGGTTTAATTATTAATTTTCCTAATAGTTTACTTTGAATTATATTTTTATTTTCAAATTTTACGTTTGTTAAATTTTCATATAGTATTGTACTTTGTTCAATATCACCTTTAACATCTATTGTTAAAGCTTTTAAATCTACAGTTGTATCTTTTAATATATTCATTCTTATTTGTAATTCTTTTTCTGTATCACATACGTTTGTTATTGTTAAAGTATAAGGGCTTGTTTCTAAACCTTCTTCGTTAAGAACTGGGTTAATGTTTTTTTGATTTATTTCTTGACCGTTTGAAAAATATGCTTTAAAACATTCATATGTTATTGAATCTTTATTTGTTTCATTATTAGTTGAAATATATACCGCATAGCCTGTACTAATTGTAAGAACTATTGCTAACATAAATCCGATTATAGCTAAACTTACTTTATATTTTGCCTTCATCTTCATCACGCTCACTTCTATTATATACATAATATAAATATATAATATTTATGATACGTAGTCAATCAATACAAAAGAAAATAGTTGCTTTTTAGGGCAACTATTTAGGGCTATCTATGAGGTTTTATATCTAACATTTGAATATCTCTAATAATATATTTTACTGTGCTTTGAATAAAATCTTCTATATCATTACTATCAAATACAAATGTTTTTTCTTCTCTACTATCTTCAATAATAATACCCATTTTTTCAATTAATATATCTAATTTATCAACTGGTATTTCAATAATCTTACTTTTGGGCATTTCTATTTCATTATAGAATAAATCTAAGTTTAAGTTATGATTATCAATTAAAGTTATATTAAGATTTGTATAATCATTATATATTAAGTCTTTTAATGCTGTATATGTTACATTCTTTTTTACTTTATCTTGTGTATATCTATCTATAAATTTATAGACATAATCTCTAAACCAATATTTATCTGTTAGTAAATGAATGAAATATCCCATTTCAAATGGATTATTAAGTTCACTTCTATATTTAGTTAAGAATCTATCAATGTTAGGTATATCATCTTCATTAGAATGATCTAAAAAATGTGATATTTCTTTTGTTTCACCTATTTGTTTAGATATATCTGGAGCTATTGATCCTAGTAATAAATAATTTTCATCCATTTTTAAATATTTGTTTATTTCTTTTGCTACGCATAAATGTATTATTGCTGATGCCATACTATCACCTATTATGATTATATCATAGTATTTATTTCATTTTAATCTCTTTTTATTGTGTTGACGATTATATTTTCATTTTCGATAAAAAAAGAATTACTTGTAGTAATTCTTAATTATTTTTTATAAATTGTTCTAAGTATGAATTTATTACTATAT
>JAZOOK010000008.1:0-24280 GCA_045654965.1 Candidatus Coprovivens sp.
CTAAATCCTGTTTTATCTAATGTAGTTGTAGCTTTTAAAATTGCAATAGAATTAAATTCAATATTAAGAACAGAATTTAAAGTATTAATTGTACTTGATGGTGTTACTCCTTCTTTATATTTGAATGTTATATCGAAAGAAAAATATTTTTTTGAACTAATTATTGTGTTTTTTATGCTTGGATCAACCAACTCAAATATTATATTTTCGTTGTCATAAAATTCAGGATCATAAGTTATATTTCCGGAAAAAGTACAATCATACGAATTGTTATTGTACACTGTTATTGTGTATGTTATTGAAGATAAAGGATCATTTTCAGATAAAGTAATTGAACTATTAAAAATTGTCCCTTTAGCAGCTTTTATTTCTGTTCTAGCAAGATTAGCGTTTACATCACTTTTATATTTAACATCCGTAATAAATACTCCGTCTTGTTCTAGCGCAAGTATATCTCCACCTATAGTTAAGTTATTAAGGTTTATAGTTGCGTATCCGATACTCATGAATAAGCTAATAAATACGATTAGCATTGGGAAAAGACGTCTATTAGAGGGTGAAATTCTTTTTTTGTTTTTTGACTTCTTTTTCATAAGTATCACCACCTTACTATACATACTGTTTTTGATTATATACATAATAATTATATTATATAAAAAGTCTTTTTACAATAATTGTGAAATTTAAAAACTACTGATTTATTCAGTAGTTTTAGATGCTTTTTGAAGCTCTCTTTCTTGTTTAGAATATATACAGCCACAGTAGTCTTGTCTGTATAAGTTGTATTCTTTTGCAAGGGAGATACTATGTTTGTAGCCTTCTTTTTTCTTGAAGTCTGAGTATAGATATTTTACATTATAGATCTTGCTTAGGTGTTCACCTATACTATTTAGTTTATTACTATCTTTTAATGGACTTACTGTTAGTGTTGTTGCAAAATAATCAAATTTGTTTTCACTAGCTAGTTGGGCAGTTTTGTCTAGGCGAAGGTAGTAGCACTTGCTACAACGTGCTCCTCCTTCTGGTTCGTTTTCTAAACCTTTTATTGTGTCATGATAAACTTCGTTATCATGGTCACAGTCCATTATAGTTAGTTTGTTTTGATTTGGATATTCGTTTATGAAACGTATTTCTTCTTCTTTTCTTTTTAGATATTCTTCATATGGTTCGATATTAGGATTGTAATAAAGAATAGTAATATCAAAATGTTTTGTTAATGTATCTATTACATGTGATGAACATGGTGCACAGCAGGAATGCAAAAGAACAGAAGGAGTTTTACCTTCTGTTTTAATTTCTTCTATTATAGTTTCCATAAGTTTGTTGTAATTCATAATTACACCTACTCTTTTTTATTTGTTTCTTCTTTCTTAGTTGCTTCTGCTTCTTCTTTTTTTAGAGATTCTAGTGTTTTTGAATAGATACCATCACCTTCATTAATTATTGTATCTAAGTATACTATTCTCTTTGTTTCGTTCATTTTTAATGAAGTATAGATAGTATTATATTGATTTAGGTTTTTAATATTAACCGTATCTATTTTTACTATGTTTCCATCATTCATAGTTAATGTAAATAGTTTATTATCGATAGTTTGTCCTTCTTGTGATTTATAAGGAGTATATTCTATTTCACCTATCATAGTTACTATGTTGTAATCTATTTTGTTTAGACCTGCTACTAATTCATCGAAGATAGTATCTGGAGTAAAGTTGATTAATGAAGGTACTCCAATGTATGATACATCATCTTCTATTGATTTGTTATTAGCAGTTATATACTTATTGTTATATTTATAGAAGAATAGTATTTTTGTTTCTTCTATTTCTATAGTTAGTTTACCAAAGATATTTCTTTTTATATTTGAATGATCTACTAGAGGTAATGTTTTTAATTTATTTTCTAGGTCTTTTATATTAAGATTATAGATTTTTGGATAATCTTTAATACCTAGTGTTTCTATTATAGTTACATCTTTTATATTTATATTACCTGTTATGTAGATGTTTTTTATTTTTAGTTCTTTTATGTAACAAATGGATAAAGCAACAATACCGATAAATGCTAATATTTTGAATATTACATTTAATCTAAGTTTAAGTTTTTTCTTCTTTTTTTGTTGCTTTTTAACCATATTGATTACTGCCAATCTATAAATTCTTGTTCTATTATTAAGTCTATATTAGTTTTTTCTAATACTGTATCATGTACATATTTTATTAGTTTATAAACATCTTCACCTGTTGCGTTACCTGTATTTACTATAAAGTTAGCGTGTTTTTCTGATACTTGTGCTCCTCCTATAGTATATCCTTTTAATTGACAGAATTCTATTAGTCTTCCAGCATAGTCTCCTTCTGGGTTTCTAAATACTGAACCTGCTGATGGATATTCTAAAGGTTGTGTAGCTATTCTTCTTTCTTTTCTATCTTCTATTATAGCTAATGAGTTTTCTTTGTCTCCTTCTTTTAAGAAGAATTTAGCTCCTAGTATAATTATATTTTTTTTCTCTTTAAACATACTATGTCTATATCCGTATGTAATGTCTTCGTGTTCTATTACTTTTACATCATAGTTTTCATCCATTACTGTTACTGATTCTACATAGTCTAAGATACAAGCGTTATAAGCACCTGCGTTACCATATATTGAACCACCTATTGTTCCTGGAATGCTTATCGCAAATTCTAAACCTGTTAATCCCATATCTATTGATTGTTGAGCTAATTTAGGTAACATAGCTCCAGCTTCTGCATACGCCATTTGCATTTTAGGATTAACATCTATTCCATTTAGTTTATCTAATTTAATTATAGCTCCATCATATTCTCTATCATTAATTACTATATTTGATCCATTACCTAGTACTATGAATTTAACATTGTTATCTTTTAATACTTTTATTACGTTAGATAAATCTGTTATAGAGTTAGGAGAAACTAGATATTTTGTCTTTCCTTCTATACGATATGTATTATATTTTTTTAGACTAACATGTTCTTCAACAGTTGCGTATTCTTCTAATAGTCTTTTCATTTTATCAAATCCTTTAATTTTTTATATATCAAGTCACTACTATTATTCATACTCATCTTTTTAAGATTTTCTTTCATTTGATTGTATTTATCAGTGTCGCTTAATACCTCATTAATCATACTAATTAGATGTTCTGATGTCAAACATTTTTCTTCTATTACTTCTCCACCACCATTATTTTTTATTTCCATAGCATTATAATATTGATGATTATTTGCTACATATGGAGATGGTATAAAGATAGCTGGTAGATTTAATGATAGTATTTCACTCATAGTAGATGCTCCTGCTCTAGTTACTATAAGATCAGTGTTCTTAAGTAATGAAGGAAGTCCATCTACATATGGTACTACTTTTATGTTATCAGCAAACTTTTTATCTTTTATGAAATCTTCATATAAGGCTTTACCTGTTATATATAGTACTTCATAGTCTTCTTTGCCAGCAAGACTCAAGTATTCAGCCATTTTGTCATTTACTGTAGCAGAACCTAAAGAACCTGCAACTATTACTACTAGTTTTTTATCTTTTGATAAACCTAGAGTTGTTTTAGACATCGGTCTTGCATTTAATGCTGATTCACCACATGGATTGCCTGAGTAGAATACTTCACCTTTAGCTTTTTTGAATTGTTTAATTGTATCTTCGAATGATACTCCTATTAGGTCTGCTTTGTTTTGTAACATTAGATTAGATTTACCTGCTATACTGTTTTGTTCATGAATAAATGTTTTGATTCCTAATTTATTAGCAGCCCAAATAACTGGGTATGTTACATATCCACCTATACCTAATACAATATCTGGTTTAAATTCTTTCATTAATTCTAAACATCTTTTTTTAGCTTTAGATATTAAGAAAATATTTTTTACATCTAATGCTATATCTCTTTTAGAAAAGCCATATATTTCTATAGATTCATATCTAATACCACGTGCTGGAATTATATCTTTTTCCATACGATTATGTGTTCCTATATATAGTACTTCTAAGTTTTTTTCTTTTTCTTTTATCTTATTAATAATAGCTAAGGCTGGATAGATATGTCCTCCAGTTCCTCCTGCTGATACGATAATTTTCATTGATATCACCTATTACAATTATACTATATTATTTTGATTTTTTTACTAATAAAAAAGAGTTTGATGTAAATATGAAATAATAGTAAAAAATTGTCACTTTTTGCTTTTTCGAAATAATTAAATATGATATAATAATTAAGATAATAGTAAAGTAAAGAATAATAAGGAACGTGATAAAATGAGAGTCTTGCTACTAGATAATGAAAAGATTACTAAAATGACTTTACCTGATGAAATAGACGGTGTTTTCTTAATGAAATATCATCCTAGTTGGGCTAATGCAGTTAAAGATGTAATGATTGAAGCTCGTGATGGTAAATGGGTGTTGAAAAGTAATGAAAGTATAAATGTAATCATTAATAATAAAATTGAACATGAGATGGTTTTAGAAGAACATATGCATATTAAACTACTTGTTGTAGGTAGTGAAGAAATGGTTGATTTCTATTGTTTACCTACTTTAGATACTCAGTCAACTAAAGTTACTGTATGTTCTCAACAAATACTGATTGGTAATACTGCACAATGTGCTGTTGTATTCCATAATGAACCAGATGGTACTGTATTTGGAGCTATACTTAATAATCAAAATAATTGGTTTTTAGTTTACCCTGATAACTTTAATGGTACTCCGATGTATGTTAATGATAAAATTTTAAAAGGAAAAGTTTTATTAAAGACTGGTGATGTTATCTTTGTTAAAGGATTAAAGATGATATGGATGAATAACTTCATGAGAGTTTGTTCTATACCAGGGAATGTTACAGTAAATAACTTCTTCTTACCATTATATGCTGAAGGTACTTATGATAATGCTAATTATAAACCTGTTACTGATGAAGAACAAAGTTATAAAAAGTATAAACAAGAAGATTATTTCTTCCATAGACCAAGTTTAAAAGAACATGTTGTAGAAGAAGAAATTCAAATAGATGCTCCTCCTGGTTCTCAACTTGGAGATGGTGGTGACTTCCTTACTACATTTGGTGCTACATTTACAATGGTTGCTTCTTCATTCGTTTCAGTAATGAACTTAATCAATAGTATCCAAAATGGTGGTAATACAATGGCTATCATCACTTCTTCAGTAATGGTACTATCAATGTTATTTGGATCTTTATTAATTCCAAAACTTGCGCAAGCATTACAAAAGAAAAAGAGAAAAAAATTAGAGAAATTAAGAATTCAAAAGTATACTGCTTATTTAAGTGATTGTGATAAAAAGATTAAAGAAATAATGGCTAAACAAGCACAAATACTTAGAGATAATAATTTAAATGTAAATGGATGTATAAATTTACTTAATACTTCTAACTATTGGAATAGAGAGATAAAAGATGAAGACTTCCTAATAGTTAGAGCTGGAGTTGGTAATGTAGATGCTAAAATAAAGATTACTGCTCCTGATAAACACTTTACTCTACACGAAGATGCTTTAATGGAAAAAATATATGAAGTAGTTAATTCTAGTAGAACTTTAGAAAACGTTCCTGTTAATTTTAATCTAATTACTAATAGAGTTGCTGCTATCATATCTAATGTATCTTACGGAGAAAAATTTATTAATTCAGTTATTATGCAACTTGCTACATTACATAGTTGCCAAGATTTAAAATTAGTATTCCTACTTAATGAAGATGAAGATAATTATGATTGGGAATATGCTAAATATATGCCTCATGTATTTAGTGATGATAAACAAAAAAGATACTTTGCTAATACTTATGATGAAATGAAAAGTATATCAGCTGATTTAGAAAATGTATTTAAAGAAAGACAAGAAATAAAAAAAGCTGGTGAAGAAAAAGAAAAAGATGTCGTAGAAGATTCTGCAGTATATAAAGCATTTGAACCTTATTATGTTTTAATTACTAATGATATATTCTTATCTAAGACATTACCTATATTTGAAAAGATAATGGGTGCTACTGAAAACTATGGTTTTAGTATATTATTCATTAATGAAAGTATGAATAAACTTCCTAAGAGATGTAATTCATTTATTGCTCTTGCTGAAGGTAGTGCTTGTATATTAGAAAAAGATATTAATAGTCAAGTTAACTTTACTCCTGAATATTTAGATGGAGTTGATATTAGAGCTGTATGTAATAGATTAAATAATATTCCAGTATTATCTGGTGATATAATGTCTTCCTTACCTACTTCGATATCTTTCCTTGAAGTATTTGGTGCTTCTAAGATAGAACAATTAAATATTTTAAATAGATGGAAAGTTAATGATCCAACATTATCATTAAAAGCTCAAATTGGTGTTCATGCTAGTGGAGAACAATTCTTCTTAGACTTACATGAAAAACAACATGGTCCACATGGATTAATAGCTGGATCTACTGGTTCTGGTAAATCAGAATTTATTATGACTTATATCCTATCACTTGCAGTTAATTACCATCCTGATGAAGTACAATTTGTACTTATAGACTACAAAGGTGGTGGACTTGCTGGTGCATTTGAAAATAGAGAAAAAGGTACTGCTATTCCTCACTTAGCTGGTACTATTACAAACTTAGATACTGCTTCAATGAACCGAAGCTTAGTATCTATTAACTCAGAATTAAAAAGACGTGAGCAAATGTTTATGGATGCTCGTGATGATACTGGAGAAAGTACATTAGACATTTATAAATATCAAAAATACTATAGAGCTGGGGTTTTAAAAGAACCTATGTCTCACCTATTCATTATTTCGGATGAGTTTGCGGAATTAAAAGCACAACAACCTGAATTCATGGATGAACTTATTTCAACAGCACGTGTTGGTCGTTCACTTGGTGTTCACTTAATACTTGCTACACAAAAACCTAGTGGTGTTGTTAACGATCAAATTTGGTCAAACTCTAAATTTAAAATATGTTTAAAAGTTCAAACAGCTGGTGATAGTAACGAAATGTTAAAGAAACCAGATGCTGCATCTATTAAAGAAACTGGTAGATTCTACTTACAAGTTGGTTATGATGAATACTTCGCAATGGGTCAATCTGGCTGGGCCGGAGCTAAATATGTTCCATCTGATAAACCAGTTAAGAAAATTGATGATTCAGTTTGTTTCATTAATAATATCGGTGAAACAACTAAGAGTATTGCTGACTTAGTTAAAAAAGAATCTGGAGAAGATCGTGGTGATCAATTAACTAATATTGTTAAATTACTATGTGATTGGTCTAAAAATAATAATTATCAAGCTAAACAATTATGGTTAGATCCAATACCTGAAGAAATATATATTGGTAATTTAACTCAAAAATATCATTATAGTCCTGAACCATTTAAAATTAATCCTGTTATTGGAGAATATGATTTCCCACAAAAACAAAAACAAGGATTACTTACATTAGATTTAAATAAGGGTAATACATATATCTTTGGTAAGAATGGTGCTGGTAAAGAAGATTTAATTAGTACTATACTTTACTCTACTTGCGTAAGTCATAGTCCTAAAGAAGTTAACTTCTACGTTGTAGATATGGGTGCTGGTACATTAAGAGCATTCCTAAGATATCCTCATGTAGGAGATGTTGTTACAATTGATGATGGAGATAAAATCATTGATATGTTCGCTTTAGCTGAAAGAGAAATTGGTAGAAGAAAAGATTTAACAGTTGATTTTGGTGGAAGTTATGATACATATAATGAAATGAATCCTGATAATAAATTACCTTTAATGGTAATGATAATTAATAACTTAGATGTATTTACTGAAAACTTTAGTAAAATATCTGATTTAATAGTTCCTCTATATAGAGATGGAGCTAAGTATGGTGTTACATTCATCATAACATGTATTGGCGTTAATACTTTAAGAGCTAAAGTAAGAGAATATTTTACAAATCATATATCTCTTGTTTGTGCTAATAAAGATGATTATTTCTCATTATTTACTAACTACAAAAGAGGTTTAGAACCTGCTCAATATAAAGGTCGTGGATTAGTAGCATTAGGAAAAGAAGTATTAGAATTCCAAAGTGCTTTAATTAACGAAAGAGCTGAAATTAATACTACTATTAAGAGTACTTGTGATGCATTAAACGAAAAATTTAAAGATGATGCGTTAAAACAATTACCTTCTATACCTAAAGTTGTTAATGTAGAAAACTTCTTAGAAGAAGTTAAGGAATTAAAGAAGATTCCATTAGGATATAATGCAGAAACTAAAGAAGAATTCTATTTTGACTTTGCTAGTAGAAAAGTTAATTTGATTTCATCTAATGATTTAACTCAACACTTACCTTTCTTAAATGCATTAGCTATGGAATTAAAAGTGTTAGATACTGCTACTTATGATATTCAAATAATTGACTTTAGTGGTTATTTCGATATCTTAACTATTGGATTAACTTGTTATCAAAGTAATTTCAATGATACTTTTGGTAGAATTATTGAACAATCTCAACATTTAGAAAAAGAAACAGTATATGTATTTACTGGTATTGGTGATTTAAAATCTAATGTTGATCCTAATAATATGCCTTTTGTTAATGAATGGTTTAAAGGTACTCAAGGAAATGAAAAGATACATTTCATATTCATTGAAAGTTATGAAAACTTAAATATGTTAAAGATAGAAGATTGGTATCAATCTATTGTAGATAATAGTTATGGTGTTTGGTTAGGTGGAGACGTTGGTTCTCAAACAGTTATTAACTTCTCTAACCTATCATCTGATGATAGAACAGTAAATAGTCCTGAATATTGTTTCGTTGCTGAAAAAGGCAAAAGAAAGCTTATTAAGAACATTACTTGTAAGAATGATGAAGAAGATGGTGATGAATAATGGAAAATAAAATATTAATTGAATTGATAGTTCCTGAATTGGAAGAAAAGTTTGATGTATTTATTCCTATTACTAAAAGAGTTGGTAATGTCATTGCTCTTCTAGCTAAAGCTATTACTGAGTTAGGTATTGATTATAATTTAAGTCCTTCTATGGGAATATATAATAGAAATACTGCTCAACAATATAATCCAAATGATATTATTTATAATACTGATATAATGAATGGTACTGTAATAATATTAATATCTTAATAATAAAAGAACTGAATATTAATTCAGTTCTTTTTATTTGTTTTAAGCAATAAAAAAAGATGTATTTGATACATCTTATTTTACTAGTAAACTTTGTTTTACTATTTTTTTATTTTCGATTTTTGCTATTCTATTTTTTATTGCATCGCTTTTAGAATTAAAATCGTTGTTTGTCTTTGTAATCCAGTTTTGAGCTTGATTTACTATGTTTTTTGATTTTCTTAAGGCTGTTAAACAAGTAGAGATATCATCTTTTCTACTAAAGCCATAAGGTACTTGTACGCCTTCTGCGTATCTTATTGCTTTATCTAGTTTAGTATTTGTTTCTTCTAAACCAGTATCGATGTTCCTTTTTTTACTATCATCATATAATATTTTCATAGAACGTTATTTTGAACGACTGATTTATAGTCATTTGCTACGAATTGTAATTCGTTAGCATACTTTCTAATACTATTTAATACTTGAGAATAATCATTTGTATAATCATCTTTGATTATTTTAACAAAAGATTCAGCAGAATTACCTTGCCATTCTTTTGTTTCGTTAGGAACTTTTTGCATTTTATTAACATAGTTAGTAAGAAGTTGATCTAATTTAGCAACGTATTCTTTAATTTGACGAGAATCGTCTTCTAGTTTATCTGTATCTACGTATATTCTACTCATTACAAACCTCCTAGTTAAATTCTTTCTCTCATACGTGCTTCAGCTTTAGCTCTTTCTTCTTCAGCTTTTTTCTCTTCTTCTTTTTCTTCTCTTTGTTCAGCTGCTCTTATTTGACTACTTAGACGGTCGATTTTACTATTAATTGCGGGCAATGTTGAATTAATAAGTAAATCGTAACTTTCTTTCAATTGTTTTAAATCTTTAGCGATTACACCTAAGTCTCCAGATTCACTATTGACTTGATATGATTCGCTAATTTTTGAATGTACACTATAGTATTGATTATAGCTTTCTAATAGTTTGGTAGCTAATGTATTAGTTTGTTCTCTAAATACATAGTACCTAGATCTTTCGTTTTTTAATTGTTGTGATGAAGGATCCATTTACTAGTTAGATTCACCAGCACTATATGTCCATCCTGATTTTGATGAATTTAAATCATTACTTGTGCTGTTAATAGCTGTGTTAACACTTTGTGCTTTAGCTTCCATAGCAGCTTTGATTTTACTTAAGTCATCTTTGAATGCTTTCATATTAGTGATTAATGATTCACAAGAACCTTTAACAGCTACTACGAAATCTTCGATAGCTTTGTTCATTTGGTTACCGAATGCTGCTCTAGCATCTGCTTTGTTTAATGGTGCTAATGCAGTTTGGATTCCGTTAACATAGTTATCAATAGCAGTTTGCATGTTTTTAACTTTATTGATTTCTAAACCTGTAACTCCATCGAATCCAGTACTTCTTAATTTATCGAATGCTGATGCAACTAATGCGTCGATGTCTTCATCAGCTTGGTTATTAATACCATTATAAATATCGTTTGCTTTTCCTAAGTTAGCGCTTAATGTAGTATTAGCACTTAATTGAGCCTTAGAAACTTCGCTTAATGTTGTATTACTCATGTCTTATCTTCCTTTCCTAACCTATTGTTTTTCTACCATATGGATGTCTTGATCAACCATTGCGTCTGTAATAGCAGCGATTTGTTTAACTAATGCAGCGAATGCTCTAGCTAAAGATTTTTCTAATGCTAATACTGCTTTAGCAAAGTTATCTTTAAAGTTTGTTAAAGATTGTCCTTCCCATCCATCTTCAAATACGTTGAATAGTTGTTTAGTGTCTTTTGCAGCTTTGATTGCAGCTTTAATAGCTGTACCACAAATATCTCTTACGTAATCTCTTGCTGCTCTAGTGTCAACACCGATGAATCCATCAGCTTGTGATGAAGCTTTACCTTCTCCACGACCACCAAAAATTAATGTCATTTTTTGTTCCTTCTTTCTTATTGGTTTTTAATTAGGTCTTGTACGTTTGCAGTAGCTTGTTTAAGATTAATGATAGCATCTTGAACGCCTTCAAGTCTCTTAGCTTTAGCTTTCTTCAAACTATACGCATAATTTTCTATGTTTTGAATAACGTTGGTGAAATCTGCACTTAAATCGTTGAATCTTTTACGCATTTCATCACCGGCTTCACATTGAAAATGTTCTTTAGTGCCATTCATGATGTCTATGATTTTATTAAGATAATCATTTGCAATCATTGCCATTTGCATAGTTTCCATTGCTAATGTATCTACACCCGCTTCGTTCATAGCTATTGTTTTAGAAGCATTCTTTATGACACCTGCATTTGTAATGTCTGTTAAGTCTACGTTAAAGTCCATAATTTCCTCTCCTTACTCTCTACATATAGTCATGTATCTCCCTATACTATTGACATATCTATTATATAATATTTTTCAAGTGTAAATCAATAGTAAAAGCCTTTTTTTACTTTTTATTGCAATAAAAAAAGATGACTGATGTCATCTTATTTTGTAGGTTGTTTTGGTAAGTAATCAAGATTTCTAATATTAGTAGTTAAGCTTTGAATATTAGTAGTTAATACAGTTCCTATATAGTCTTTTTCATCTTGATCTAACCATGTAAATGAATAATTTCTTTGATATCCTTGATCAGTTTTAATTATTAAAGAATATTCATTAAATTTATTTTCTATATCTTCTGGTGTTAAACCACTATCTTGAGCTATATAATTAAAGAATTTATTTTGAGTTTCGATATAGAATGTGATAGATTCATCATTATATTCATATCTTTCTGCTTCATCATATACAATATGTAAGTTTAATGATGCTTCAAATGTATTTATTAAATAGAATGCATCTTGTAGTGTTACATCTCCATTATGTACTCTTTCTGCTAAATTCTTGTAGAAATATTTAGTCATTGTTTGAGCAACACTTTCTTTCATTATTTTCTTAACTGTAGTTTCTTGACCTTCTATTTCACCATATTTCTTTTCATATACAGTTACAAAGTCATCTCTTTCAGTTTGGATATAACAAATAGAATATAACATATGAGTTATTTCGTCTTTTTCTTCTTGTGTTTTTGCTCCAAATACTTCATATATCTTGTTTGGATTCGTAGACATTTGACTTGCTGCGATACTGTTTTCTTCATAGCCAGGTCTTATTAAAGTTATTAAATCTAATGTACGAAGATATCCAACCATATTCTTGTATACTAATGGAGTTTTTGCATCATACTCATTCATACTCATTTGTTCTGCAGCTGCTTCATATAACCATTGGAAATGTAATGAGTTAGCTTCACCAGTATTGTCATAATTTTCTACATATTGAGAATTACCTATTTGAGTTAGTCCTACTATTTTATGATCTGGACACATTCTTTGGAATAAGTGTGCTACTTCGTGAGCAATAGTTTTTTCTACCGCTTGAGTACCAGGTAGTTCTTTAATCATTTCGGTGTCTAACATTACTACTGCGTCATCAGTAACTCTAGCATTATATATTTGTTTTAATTCATTAACACCAAAGTCTGTACTATCTATACCTACTGCAGTTACATCATTTAACATACAATAGATTCTTGTTATATCGTCTTTAGATAATTTATCATAATTATCTGTTACCATATTTACTAATATTTCTGATATTAATCTAGTATATTCTGAACTAAGACTATAATAGCCTGGATGAGATTTTAAGAAATTACTAGAATTAGTAGATATCTTATTATATACTTGGTCAACTGTTGGTATTTTATTTACACTAGTTATTAAATCTGTATGTTGATGTTTTTGATTAGATATTTGAGAACTATAAGGTTTTATATCTTGATATACATTATTAATATTATATAAATCTGCATATACATATGTAACATCTTTACTATCTACCCAGTTAACAAATTCATTATAGTGTGTACCATTTAATTTTATATGAATTGGTACAAAATTACCTACTTGTAATCTTCTATCTGCATTATCAGTATATTTTGACATTGCGAAACCGAAGTTATCTGGTGCTATTACTGAACTAAGAGAACCTGTAGAATATAGATATGCATTATAACTATTGCCTACTTCACCAGTTTGTTCTTGTTGGTGATTGTTAGAGCTTCCGTTATCATTAAATATATTATTATTGTTATTTTGATCTTGATATTGGTCATTATTTTCATAATTATTGTCGTTGTAATCTTGACTGATTGAATAATCATTTCCACCAATATCTAGTATATCTAAAGGACCAAATACACAACCTGCTAGAGATATTGTCATAGCTACTGCTACTGCTCCTGTTAGGAAGTGTTTTAAGATTGTTTTTAAGTCTCTTTTTTTATTATTTTCATTCATTTTTATTGCCACCTACTATTCTTTTTATATTATATCATAATTATTTTTCTACTTCATTAGATAAATTTGCTTTTTTACTTCTTTGATGTTAGTATACGACCCATCAGGGGGGATTTATATGATAAATATATCTACTTCTCCGCATTTAATTGATCAATATGTATTAGATTTAGAATCTAAATTAAATGATAAATTAAATGCTCATAATATTGTTAATCATTTGTTGCTTGTTGCAAATAGTATGATAGCTTATTATGGAGAAAAACACAAATTTTGCGTATATGATGTGATATTAAATACTAATTATGTTATTGATGATAATAATGATTTTAAGTTAACACATATATTTAGAGATGTTTTAAGTAAGAATGTTTATGAATACAGAAGAAATAGTGTTATGAGTATTTGTAATGTTAATACTGGTTCTAATGTTGATTTAAGTGATTATAGAGCTAATTATACTCTATGTATAACAAATAGACGTGTTAATGCTTTAGAACTCTTAGAAGGGCTAATAAGAGAGTTAAATAAGATATTCTTAAGTAAGAATAAAACATTTAGTTATGATGATAATAAGGTTATGTTAAGGAATGGTATTTCTTCTACTAATTTATTTAATAATATTGAAAGTAAGAGAACTATTAATGATGTATTATCTTATTTACAAGTAGAAGATTTATTAAGATTGTGTAAGACTCTTAATTATAATGGTAATAATAAAGAATTAAATAAGTTATTAAATAACATTAAAGAATATGATATGGATAATATGATATTAGATTGTTGTTTACCGCTAGTTAATTTATTTAGGCCTTTATTTGGTATAGATTATGTTAAGAATTTAGTTAATAGTAATATGTTTGAAGGTAATATAGATAATATTAGTGCTGAGTTTGATTCTATATTAGGCAGTGGTTCTTTTGATAGGATGTCTAAGAAATTAGATAAGTTATATGAAGATTTTTATAATGGTAATTTAGGTGGAAATGTTTCTGAATATAATATATCTAAAGAATATGTTGCTATTAGAGATAATTTTATTAAAAAATATATAAAGAAAAAGTATGCTTGTTAGCATACTTTTTTTATTCTTCCTCTTCTTCGTCTTCTTCATTACCTGTTGGTACTGGATCGAAGATTACTTTTTGAGCTTTATTATTTAAATGTTTTCTTAGAATTCTTTCAAGTTCCATTTTGATGATTGGTTTAGATAGATAATCTTCGAAACCTGCTTCTAAGTATTTATCTCTAACACCTTCAATTGAGTTAGCTGTTAGAACGATAACTTTTTGATTGAATGAAGGTATTTGTTGAAGTATATGTAATGTTTCTGTACCTGATACTTTTGGCATCATGTCGTCCATGAAAATTATGTCGTATACTTTACCTTCATTGATGAATGATACACATTCGTTTCCTGATGTACATGTATCGATTTCAGCACCATATTCTTTTATGAAGTTTACGGCAACTTTTAAGTTTAAGTTGTTATCATCAACAACAAGAATTTTCTTGCCAGTTAAATCTAGTGTTCCATTATCATCAATGATTTCTTCTACTTCTTCTTCATCGTATTCTGTTTCAATTTCTTCAGGAAGTGTTTGAACTGCTGCGATTTCTTGGTTTAGATATACAGTGAATTTAGTACCTGCTCCTTGAGCTGTTTGAACTATAATTCTACCACCAAGTAATTCTACTAAACTTTTTGTAATTGATAACTCTAATCCTGAAGCATCTCCACTATTTAGGTTGTCATCGAATTTAGAGTATTTGTCGAATAGTTTTTCAACATTCTTTTGGCTTATTCCTACTCCACTATCTTCTACTGAGATTACTAATGAAGTTGTGTTATCTTTGTTAATACAAGAAATATTTAAATCAATATATCCTTCTTTAGTATATTCGATAGCATTGTTAAGTAAGTTAGTAATAATATCTTTAATCTTACTTTTATCTCCTACTAATACTTTAGGAATATCTCTTGCTATTGTACGTTTAAATATAATTGGTTTTCCAGATATTCTTGGTTCGATATAACGAATGATTTCTTCGCATTCTTTTACAAGTGAATATTCTGAATTTATTATTTCTACTTTATTTTCTTCTAGTTTTGAAATATCTAAGATACCATTAACTAGTTCTAGTATATTTTTAGATGCTGATACGATGTATTGAGCATTTTCTCTTGCTTCGTCTAGTGTTTCTACTTCATCTAATGTTGCTGCGAAACCAACAATAGCATTTAATGGTGTTCTAACTTCGTGTGATACTTTAGTTAAGAAATCTGTTTTTGCTGCGTTAGCTCTTTCTGCTTCTGCTTTAGCAGCTTCTAATTCTGTAACTAATTTTGCATCTGGATTTTCGATTGTAAAGTACATTATTAATAATGTGAATCCAAATATGAATGTTTGTACATCTAATAATGTTACATATTTGCTAGTTAGTAATGCTAATGAATAAATGATTACTAAGTAAGCAAATGGTAAAGCTTTATTATGATCTTGTTTTGTTTTAACATAAATTCTTGCTATATATATTAATATTAATGCTAGATAAACTAATGATGTATAGAACATTATGTTATATGATAAACCTTTAGTTACTATATTATATCCATTTAATGTTATATCTATTGGAGTTACTGCAATTGCTCCACTTACTAGTACTCCTACTATAATAGAAAATATACTTATTGTTTTTTTAGTTTTATCTGAGAAGTCTAATATATATACTTCATAAGTGTATAACAATAAGATTATTGCTATAATTTCTATCATTTGTATTTTTTGTAAAACACCAATAAGTGTTGTATTTCCTGAAAGTATTGCTACTACGAAACCAATTATGTCAGTAATGCAATAAAGTAAGTTTGCTTTTAGTATTATTGAGTATATTTTTGTTTCGTTATTAGTAGTTCCTTTCTTAGCATAGAAGATTACAACAAGTAATATTGATATACATATTGCTGCAATTGTTAATAGTATGTTTTCCATTATTATCACCTATTATAAGATTAACATTTTATTAGTTTTTTATCAATAATAAAAGTGATATTTTTTTACTTTTTACACAATAAAAAAGTTGATTAAAGATTTAATCAACTATTTATCGTAATTCATTGTTTTTTCTACTGCTTCTCTTATTTTTTGTTCGCTGAATGGTTTGTTTAACATATCTACTATTTGGTATGTAAATGCCCTTGAAATTGCTTCTTTCGAAGAATCTCCACTAATTATAGTTACAGGCATTTTTTGCATTAAATCACATTCTGTCATGTAATCTAATACGGCAAATCCATCTAGTTTAGGCATGTTTAAATCTAGTAGAACAGCTTTTATTTTGTTGTCTTTTTCATGTTGTTTGATTATTTCTAATGCTTCTAGTCCATCTGCTGCTCTTTCTATTTGATATTTTTCATCGAATGCTTTTTCAACAAATATTCTAACTACTTCTGAGTCGTCAGCTACTAAGATTATATCTTCTGATAATACGTCGTTATCTGTTAGTGATTGTGCTTGGATAGCGTTTATTTCTAAAGCTTCAACGATTGTATTATCCCCAATTGTATTTATCTCTTCTCCACCAACAACTATTTCTGTATCAGTAATGATTGTACCTGATGGTAATTCATCGATATTGATTTCAGCAAATGCTGATTCGTATTCTTCTATATCATTTTGTGTTTCTTCTTTTACTGGTTCTTTATAATCAGCATATAAGTTGGCAGTTCCGTTTTCATCCATTAGATATTCGTTAACGATAGTTTTTACTTTGTGTGCTTCATCAGTTAATTCTTTGTAGTGTTCTTTTACGAAGTTTATATCGTTACCTTTACTAGCCATCTCGTGTTCAAATGAGATGTTTGCTAGTTTCATAAATCCAAAATATTTACAATCACTTTTTATTGAATGAACGAAGATTGCATAGTTTGGCATATCTTCTTCTTTGTAATATATATCAAGTTGTTTTAATTTGCCTTCAATGCTTTTATTAAAACCTTTTAATGTTTCGTTATATGTTTCTACATCTCCAAATAGTTCTAGACATTTGTTTAGGTCTACTCCATTTTTCTTTAAATAATCGATACTTTTCATGTTATCACCTATTTCTTTACTATAGAAGCATATATGCTTTCAACTTCTATGTTGCTTACTGGTTTAGATATATATCCTTTGAAACCATGCTTTTCTATGCTCTCTTTTATTTCTTCTTCTAAATGTTTTGTCATTAATACTACTGGTGTATCAAAATCAGATATTGTTTTCATATCTTCAATGAGTTTTTCGTAGTTTTTATCAACTAAGCTATCATCTAGGAAAATTAAATCATATTTGTTTTCTATTACATTTTCTATCGCTTCTGATGCGTTAGATGCTCCAGTTAGATTTGTGTTAAATTGTTCTAATATTTCTTCTAATATTTTTACTGTATATACGTTGTTATCAATTACTAGAACTTCTTTTGGTGGCTCTATTGCAACTTCTTTATATTCTCTTTCTAGAATAGATGTTGTAGCCATTGATATTTCAGTATTCATATTTTCTTGATTATCTTTCATTATAAATTCTTTAATTATTCTTTCTAATTCTGGTCTTTCGATTGGTTTAGATAGATAATCATCAAATCCTGTTGCTAAATACTCTTCTTTCATACCAGATATTGCATTAGCTGTTAGTGCTATTACTGGTGTTTTGAAGTTAGGATTTTCTTTTAATTTAGCAAGGGTTTGTTTTCCACTCATTTGTGGCATCATATCATCTAAGAAGATTATGTCATAGTTGTTTTCTTTTAGTTTAGCAATACATCCTAAACCACTTGTAGTGTATTCTATATTGAAATGATATTTTTTTAGTAATGTCATAGCAACTTTAATATTCATTTCATTATCATCTACTATTAGTAGTTTTGCACCATTTGCATCAATTATAGCAGTTTCAGTTTTAGGTTTACGTTTCTTTAATGGTGTTTCTATTGCTATGATTCTTTGATCTAGAGAAATAGTAAATTTAGAACCTTTACCATAGATAGATTGAACTATTATTGTTCCGTTCATTAAATCTAATAGTTTTTTTGTAATTGCTAGTCCTAAACCAGTTCCTTCGATTGTTAATTGTTTTTCTACGTTTAGTCTTTCGAATTTAGAGAATAGTTTTGAAATACTTTCTTGTTTAATACCTATTCCACTATCTTCTACTGCGATTATAAGACGACACACATTGTCTTTTACTATTGATGATACAGTGAATGATACATATCCTTCTTTTGTGTATTTTACTGCGTTAGTTAAGATATTTAAGATAATTTGTTTTACTCTTGTATTATCTCCGTATAATACACCAGGAATGTCTTCAGCTATGTTTACTTGGAAGTCTAGTCCTTTATCTCCAATTCTTGCTTTTGTTAAAGATACTAGTTCTTTAAACATTTCTGCTGGTTCGTAATCTTTATTGATTATTTCTAATTTATTAGCTTCGATTTTAGATATGTCTAGAATACCATTTACTATTTCTAATAGGTTTTGTGATGCAGTAATAATATCTTCTACTTTTTCTCTTGCATCATATGTTAATTGTTCTTCTTTTAACATATCAGAGAAACCTACAATAGCATTTAGTGGTGTTCTTATTTCATGTGACATATTTGATAAGAATTCAGATTTAGCTATATTAGCTTTTTCTGCTTGTTCTTTAGCCATCGATACTTCTTCAAGCATTTTTACATCTGGGTTTTCGATTGTGTGATACATTAAATGTGATACTAGTGTCATTGGTAATGTAATTAGCAATAATTGAATTCCCATTCCTGCAACTAACAATTCAATACCAAGAACCGTGAATAACAGAAACATCGGTAAAACTTTTTCTTTTTCAACCTTTTTAGAGTTTATAAATGTTAATACAATATTTACAATTAATAACATAACACATAACAAAAACATAACTCCTGGGGCCATTCCACTAGATTGCATTAATACATTTTCTTCAAAAATTCGCTCTATTGGTAATAGAATAATCGAAGCAACGATAACCAACATAGATATTCCTATACATATACATTTTTTTGAATAACTCCACTTGTATATTTTTGAATTAGAGTGCTGTCTAGATAATGCAAAATTATATATTGTTAATATATACATCCATAATATTGTTAAAATATAGTATAGTTTTTCTGATGCTTCTAAGCCTATACCAACTTTACTGTTTTGAAAAAAGTAATAAAAAAATAATTCGGATATTAACGCCAAATAATTTATGATTAATAGCGCTCCATAAATTTTTGTTTCAGCAGTTTCAACCCTTTTCTTTCTAAAATATGTTATAGAAAGCAATGTCATAAATGCTAAGCATATAGTTGTAACTGTTGTAGATATAATTTTTAATGATTCTGTATTCATATTCTCACCTATTATTAATTATATCAAAAAAATTAAAAAAAGAAACAAATTATTGTTTCTTTTTGCTTAGTCTAATTGCTTCCTCTTCTAATCCTTTTAAATCTACTTTTCCTATGTCTGTTGTTGGTAGTTTTTCTCTAACATGTATTGTATCTATCCTTGTATAATCTGGTAATCCTGTTAAAGCTTCATCTACTTTTTGTTTTAATTCTGTTTGGGATATTTCTTTATTTAATGTTACAAATAAGCATGGTTTTACAAATCCTGGATGTAAGTTATCTTCTTCTGGCACTACTATAGCTCTATCTACTTCTTCAATCAGTTCTATTAACGCTTCTAATTCTGAAGGGAATATTTTATTTGCTGTATATAAAGAAATCACTCTTTTCATTCTACCTTTTATAAATAAGTGCCCGTTTTCATCCATGAAACCTAAATCTCCGGAATGAAGCCATATTCTTCCGTCATTATGTTTTTTTAGTACAGCATTAGTACTGTCAATATCGTTGTAATACCCTAGCATGAACGTGCTTGATAATACGCAAATTTCTCCTTCTTCACCATATTTTAATTCTTCGTTTGTTTCTGGATTGAAAACACCTATAACACTATTTAACATTGGTATTCCTACTCCACCTGGTGAACTTGTTCTTAAATCAAATCTTGTAGATGCACCGGAGCCATTTTCTGTCATACCGTATCCATATGTCATGCAATCTCCTATTTGATGTTTTTTTGCAAACTCGTTAGCTTTTTCTTCAAAATCTGTTGTTACGCCTTCTCCACCTATACCTAACGATTTCATGAATGAAAGGTTTCCTTCTTTAAGTAGAGGGCTATTAAATAACATGTCCAGACAAGATGCTATTAATGGCATATGTGAGGGTTTTGTTCTTAATAATACTTCGTCTAAATGTTCAATATCAGGAATTGGTTCTAGTATCAAAGTCATTCCATAACATAATGGTAAGTGGCTAGATGAGACTGCTGCAGATGCGGAAAATAAGGACCACATTCTTAACCACCTGTCACCCACTTCATAATTTAAATCTGCATTTAGGTGTTGTTGTACTTGTAAGTTAAAGCTTCTATCGCAAAGTAATACACTTTTTGGTTTTCCAGTTGAACCACCTGTTTTAGCTATGAATAGTGGTTCCTCTTGGTTACGTTTATATATTGGCATTTCTACATAGTTTTTAAGATTATCGAATGTAGACCATGTATATATATTATTTCCTTCTATTTGGTATTTGCCAGTTAATGAAGTTGTTATTAGATTTATTTTAGAATTATTTACCAAATTATTTGGTTGCATTAATATGTCTTCTAGAATAACTAATTTAGTAGAATTAAATTCTTTCATAGTGTTTTCTACTTCATTAAGTGGTGTACCTGGAAATACAAAATTTGCACATGCACCTATTTGATCTATTGCATAGAAAAGATATACTTCTTCAGGACATGCAGGTAACATTATAGTTACTATGTCTCCAGGTTTTACACCTAGTGCATGTAATGATTTAGTTGTATCATTTATTTTTTTGAATAGTTCTAGATATGTTATTTGATGACCCAAAAATTCTATTGCTGGTAGGTTTAAATTATTATTGTTTAATAATTTTAAATAATCTAATGCAGACATATTAGGTATTGGTGCTAATATTTGTTCTTCTGAATAGTATTTTAACCATGGCATATCTATAGATGGATATCCAGTTATTTCACCTTTCATTTGACCTAATGCTATTTTTCTTCTTCTTAGTTTATAAAGTGCATCTTCATTGTATTTTACTATTGTTTCCATGTTAATCCCCCTGACAAGACTATAGTTTATACATTTATTATAGCATATATATACTTGATGCAAATAAAAAAATAAGGATTTCTCCTTATTTAGTTTGTTTTGGTATATCTTCAAGTACTAGAATTTTAGGTTGTTCTTCTTCTTCTTTTGGTGCTTCTAAAGCTAAAGTACCTTGTCCTTCAATTAATTCTGGTATAGGTTCTTTAGACATTTCTTCTAATTTTTGCATTTCTTCTAAACCATCTATTTCTGCTTTTCTACATTCTTTTGTAATCTTATGTGATTTTATTAATTTTAAGTATAGTGTAGCTACTAATGCAGATAATGCAGCTCCTGTTATACAAGATGCTATTTCTGGTGCACTAGGCATAGATAATAGTTCTAGAATATGACCTAATGTTGATGCGTAGAAACTACCTGAAACAAGATATGCCATGTTTAGTTGTGTATCACATATCTCTAGTTGGTATTTTAATGTTTCTAGTCTATCTTTGATGAAGTTTTTTGGTGTAGGTTGTTTTTCTTTTGATTCTGCTAATTCTTTTTTATGGATGCTTTCCATTTGAGAATAGCACATTAAGTATCCGAACATTGCAGCAGTTGATCCTCCAACTTGTAATGCTTCTAGACCGTTTCCAGCTACGATATTACCTGCAACTACTAATGCACTTAATGATGCAACAACACCAGATGTAATTGAGAATGCTTTACATCTTTTTATATCTTGTTCTAGTCTTTTTTCTTTAGATTCTTTATACCATGTTGCAAAATTATTTTCTTCCATTTTTTATGCCTCGATTATTTGCTTAATCCTTTACTTTCTTCTTGTTGTTCGTATGAGAAACCTTCCCATATTTCATTTGCTTTTTCGTTTTCTTCTCTATAATTTTGAGTATAAGCTGGAGCTTGATTATTTGTTACTGCAGCACCTGTTTTGTCGTATTCTGGTGCACAACATTTAACTAAAGATGCTAGTAAGCAACAAGACACTCCGATTAATGCTAATTTTGTTCCTTTTTTCATTATTATCACTCCTTTTTATTACGGTGATTATTATAGGTTTTATGGGCTTTTTTGTCAAATTTTGCCCTACTTTTCGATTATTTTTATTGCTACTTTAATTCCATCAACTGCTGCTGATGTTATTCCTCCTGCATATCCTGCTCCTTCTCCACATGGATAGATACCGTCTATGTTACATTGTAAGTCTTCGTTTCGTAATATTGTTACTGGTGAAGATGATCTTGTTTCTACACCAGTTAGGATTGCATCTGGGTTAGCAAATCTTTTTATTTTACGATCGAATGCTATTATACCTTCTTTTAGTGTTTGTGATACGAAGTTAGGTAGTATTTCGTTTAGATTACATAGTGTGTATCCTGGTTTATAACTAGGTGTTATATTCCCGATATGAGTAGATGGTTTGTTATTTATGAAGTCTTCTACTCTTTGTACTGGAGCATTGTAGTTTGATCCAGCTAGTATAAATGCTTTATGTTCTAGTTCTTCTTGGAAGTTTATTCCTGCTAGAGGGTTTGTTCCTTCGAAGTCAGTTGTTAATACATTTACTAGTAGTGCGGAGTTGGCGTTTTCTTTGTCTCTTTTGAATACTGACATTCCGTTTGTTACTATTGATTCTGGTTCACTAGATGAAGCTATTACTTCTCCTCCTGGACACATACAGAATGTATAACAACTTCTAGTCTCTCCATGATATGCAAGTTTGTATTCTGCGCTTGGTAATTTTAATTTAGTTAGACCACCGTATTGAGATTCGTTTATCATAGATTGTTTATGTTCGATACGTACTCCTACTGAGAAGTTCTTTCTTTGAATTTCTAGTTTGTTTTCGTATAACATTTTTATTGTATCTCTTGAAGAATGACCTATTGCTAATACTAATGAGTCTGTAGTAAATTCTTTTTCTTCACATATTACTTTGATATGATTAGATTCTTTAATAAAGTTAGTAAATTTAGTATTAAAGTGATATTCTCCACCTTTACTAGTTATATATTCTCTTATATTTTTTAATATATTTATTAAGTTATCTGTTCCTATATGAGGATGACTTAAGTATGTTATTTCTTTTGGTGCTCCAAATTGGTAAAAGTAATTAAGTACTTCTTTTATTAATGGAGATGATATTCCTGTAGTTAATTTACCATCACTAAATGTTCCTGCTCCACCTTCACCAAATTGAACATTACATTTAGTATTTACTTTTGGTTTAGTTTTGAATTCTTCAATAATCTTAGTTCTTTCTTCAACTGGTTCACCTTGTTCAATTATTATTGGTTTATATCCATTATCAATAAGTGTTAATGCACAAAATAGTCCTGCCGGACCAGAACCAATGATTATTGGTTGATACTCACTATTACGTTTTTTTATTGGTTTAGGTAGAGATATTTCTTCTACTTTTTTTAAGTTTGGATATAGAGATTCATCTAATACTTTGATATTAAAAGCATAGTTATAATGTACTTTAGATTTATCTCTTGCATCTATAGATTTTTTTACTATATTTATAGATTCTATATCTTTTTTATTTATATTAAATTTATTAATTATT
>JAZOOK010000009.1:0-1566 GCA_045654965.1 Candidatus Coprovivens sp.
TACTGAAAACTTTACTACTGTTGAGGAATTAGAAGAATTAGATTTAGTAACAAAAGACGCTTACTTATTTATTACACAAGATGGTAATTCTTATAAAGCAAAAGTTACTGCTCTATCAGATGAAGTTTATGTTACTGTTGAACAATGTGCAGAACTATTAAATGGATATGCAAAAGTACAACATAAACATTTTATTAGTGAAGTAGAGGGATTACAAGCAGAGTTAGATGGTAAACTAGATGTAGTTCCACTAACAAAAGTAGCAACTAGTGGTAGCTACAATGATTTAATAAATAAACCTAAAAATGTAAGTGCATTTGAAAATGACGCAGAATATGTGACAAATTATCAACTTATGTTACTACAAGAACAAGTTGAAGAGTTACGTAAACGTATAGAAGAATTAGAGGGTGGTGAATAAGAATGGCAACTAAAACAATCTCAGACTTAACAATCGCTATTGAAGTTAATGACACTGATGTTCTTTTGATTGAAGATGGAGAAGTTACTATGCAAGTAACAAAAGCAGTATTATTACAAGAGTGTTCTAAAAATGGTCATAGTCATGTGATTACAGATGTAGAATCATTACAAAATGCTTTAGATAGTAAATTAGACTATGTTGAGTTGGCTAATGTTGCTACGAGTGGTAATTATGGAGATTTATCAGATACACCATATATTCCTACAAGAGTTAGTGACTTAGTAAATGACAATGGTTATCTATCAGCAGTACCAAGTGAATATGTTACACAAAACGAATTAAATCAACAGCTACAATTAAAAGCAGAATTTGACCATGTTCATAATTATGGAGAAATTACTGACACACCAACAATTCCATCTAAAGTTAGTGAACTAGAAAATGATAGCAACTTTATAACACAAGACGATATACCTGTACAAGAAAATGGTGGTTTAAAATATAATAGTTTTGCTATTCCTCTAGTTAGTCATTTTGCCATTAATGGAAATACTGAAAAAACATTAAGTTTCGATATACCATCTCTTGCAGGATATACGTGCCGCCCATTTAGAATTGTATTTAAAGCGTATCAAGACTATACAGGTGACAAATTGGTAGAATATGAGGCAGAGGGATTATTGGTTAGAAAAAATGACGCAGACTACTCTTTAAAAATAGAAGAAAAAGTTGCTCCTATGGGATTCACTATTAATCCAACATTAACATATAGTGAAAGTGGATTAGCTTTAGTTTATCAAACATCAGCAAGTAATGCTTATGGTCGTGGATATATTGAATTTATATTTTAATAGACAATAAAGGAGATAATATATCATGTTTAAAATTACACAACAAGACTATGATGTAATTGTGTTTTTAACTAGATTAGTTTATTATGATTTAGAATACCCCGAACCTTTTCATTGTACTGGTCAAATTGAAATAGGTAAAGGATTGAAAATAAATATTTTCGATATGGATGAATATTCTTTATTTATTATTTGTGGTACAAACTCTTTAGTTGATTGGATAACAAATATAAAAGTTGCTTTAGGATTTATGCCACATCAATATCAACAAGCCTATTACTACATAAAAAA
>JAZOOK010000010.1:0-1502 GCA_045654965.1 Candidatus Coprovivens sp.
AGAAACATTCTAAGAATAATCTTTGTTCTTCATTATAATCATCTATATTACTTTGATATACTTTCCATAATTTATTCTTAGGTACATTAGTAGTTCTTCCTTTATATCCAAATACAGCTAAATTCAAATCTCTAAATAACAACTCTATAGAATGACTCTTTCTTTCTGGTATATGAAAATATTTAGTTAGTAAATCGACTTCATCCTTAGTAATTTGATATTCAGCTCTACTGACTAATTCTAAATACTCTTCTAAAGTTAAATTACTATATTTATCTCTCAAACTATCATAATCTACTACTTTTACATCATTATTAATATCAATAGTAAATATCTTAGTACCATAATTCTTAATCATACTATCTCTATAACTATTAAATTTACTACTATTACTAAAACATTTTTTTAATTTATCCATCAAATCTCTATAAAGACTATTAAAGTCTTTAAGACTTAACTTCATAATATAAGCCAAATCTTTATGAGTATAATTAAACTTACCAAAATAAATAAAGTGCATAAGTCTTTTCTCATCAAAACTTAATTTATCTTTAACATATAAATATTTAATTATTCTTCCTGGTTCAATAGGTTCTATTCTTAAACTATCTAATCTTATTTGTTCTCTACCTTGTAATCTAGTAAGTACTTGTTGCATCTTATTTGGGTTTTCCATTAATGGTTTAGCTTTTCTTAATGCTTTTGCTTCTAACTGTCTTACTCTTTCTCTAGTCAATCCTAATTCATTAGCAACCTGTTCTAAAGTCATTCTAGTATCAGATAATATTCTGACATAAATAATATAATATTCTAAATCACTTAATACTTCTTTTAATGCAATAAACAAAGTCTTAGTTGACATTTCTTCTATAATATCTTCATAGTCATTATGACTACTAGCTAAAAAATCACCTAATTCAGTTTTATCTTCGTCATCTACAGTTTGGTTCATTGATACAGAAGATAAACTAAGTGCATGTCTTATATTATCCAAAGTTTCTAAACCTATATCTAATTCCTTACATATTTGTTTATCAGTTAAATTCTTTTTCTCATTAATTAATTTTAAATACTTATTACTTAAAGTTTGTATATGTACCGGTTTTCTTATTTCGTTATCTTTATCACTTATACTTCTAGTAATAGCTTGTTTAATCCAGTTATAAGCATAAGTAGAAAATGAAGCTACTTCAGGATCATAATCACTAATAGCCCTCATCAAACCTAAATTACCTTCTTGTATAATATCAAGTATATGCATAGTATTTAATCTATCTTTATACTTATGAGCCATATTAACTACTAATCTCAAATTATGATTAACTAACTTTTCTAAAGCAGATTGATCTCCATTACGATACCTTCTAGCAAGTTCTTTATTCTCTTCAGCAGAAAGAAGAGGATATCTAAAAACTTCTTTAATATACATCGAATAAGCATCCCCTACAAAGGAAGTAGCTAATTCTTTATCACTCAGTAGTACTATCTCCTCTTCTTCCATA
>JAZOOK010000011.1:0-9403 GCA_045654965.1 Candidatus Coprovivens sp.
GATGAAAATGAGAAATAGTAAAATAATATTATGTGGAAATATAAAATTAGATAAATCTTATAATAATGTATTAAGTTATACAGAAGAAGAAATGTTAGAATTATGTATGGATAATGAAATAGCTCATAATGATAATTATAGCTTTATTAAAGGAAGTAAAAATGAAATTGAAGTTAATTTTACTTATCAACAATGTTTACAAGCTAATTATATAGCATTTCAAAATCCAGATTATTCAAACAAATGGTTCTTTGCTTTTATTGATAAAATAGAATATAGAAATGATAGTAATACTAGAATTTATTTTACAATAGATGTATTTTCAACTTGGTGGGATTATTGGAGACCTAAAGCATGTTATGTATTAAGAGAGCATACTATGAATGATACAATTGGATATAATACTATACCAGAAAATTTTGAAAGAGGAGATTATATTATAAATGAAGCTTCTTTCGTTTCTTTGAAATTAAGTAAAGAACATAGTGCAATTTGTATAGGCGTAAGTTATGTTCCAGATAATACACTTTGGCAAACAGATACTAAACAATATGGTAAAATATTTTCAGGTCTTACATTAGTAGTATTTGATGAAGTTAGTAGTGCTTCTAAATTTTTAAGAGCTTATGATAAGATGGGTAGAGGAGATAGTGTTGTTACTATTTATATGATACCTCAAGTATTTATTGAGAATCTCCCATCATCAGCTTGGCAGATAGCAAGTTATGATAATATTACAGGAATAAAATTTGCTTTACTTCCATCTACTACTACTTTTACTTTAATTGATAATGATATAAATATACCTATTAATAATCTTATTAATGGTTATCAACCTCGCAATAATAAACTATTTACTTTCCCTTATAATTATTTATCAATTTCTAATAATTCAGGTATGGAAATTGATTTTCATTATGAGGATTTTATAAATAATAATCCAATATTTGATTTATATGGATTAGAAACAGTTAATTGTCCATGTATGTTAATTCCTCAAAATTATAAAAAATACATTGGAACAACTCCTCTACATGATATATTTTATAATTATGGTATACCATCTGGTAAATTTCCTACTTGTTCATGGAAAACAGATACTTATACAAATTGGCTTACACAAAATGGAATGAATATATTAGGAATGAAGATAGATGCTCCTACATCACAAGCAATAGGAGGAAGTATTCAAGCAATATTAGGAGGAGCATCAATTGGAGCAGTTGGTGTTGGAAGTGGATCTGATATAGTACAAACAGGAATACAAAATAGTGTTGGAGGAATTGAAAAAATGTTTTCAGCTGTACAAGAGATGTGGAGACATTCACTACAATCTCCTACAATGAATGGACAAATAGGAGTTGCTGATTTATCCTTTTCAGCTGATCAATTAACATATAATTATTATAAGATGAGTATAAAAGAAGAATATGCTAGAATTATAGACGATTTTTGGTATAGATATGGTTATCAAACAAATAGAATAAAAATACCAAATCAAATGGGAAGAAGTAATTTTAATTATGTACAAATAGGAACAGGTGAAAATATAGGATATGTTGAAAATGGTATAACAGCAAGTGAAATGGAAGAGATAAATAACATCTATAGAAGAGGTGTTACTATCTGGCATAATCATGCTAATCTTGGAGATTTTAGTGTATCAAATAGTATAGTACAAGCAAGTAATTAAAAAAGGAACTTATTAAGTTCCTTTTTTTTTATGTTATATTTATAATTCCATTACCACCAGTTGTATCATACTTACAATGATCTACATTTATAACTGCATTTACAGTACCAGCATAAATATTTTTCCATGATTTACCTTGACTAAAGCAATTATATAGATACATTTTAGCAGTACCATATTTACAGCAGAAGTCAGTTGAAAATTCATCTTCTGTTCCAGCTTGTGAATCAAAACAGTTACAATTAAAGTTTAATGAAATAGTATCTGAATCTATATCTGTTATATTACCACCATTATTATCAAAATAATTTCCATTTATTCGTAAAATTTGACAACCTTCATGAACTGTTGATCCATTATAAGAATGAGAATTATTATCGCCTAAGCCATTAGCTTGTCCTATACAATCAACTTCTATTCCGTAACATTTTGTATTTTCGTATGCGTGATAGTTAAATCCATCTTTACCATTAAAAGAAGCTTCACAACCTACTAGAATTGATTTACTTCCTAAAAATTCTATTCCATCTATAGAAGTTCTTGGACCATATAAGAATTTACAATTTTTAGCAATAAATTCCATTGAATAGGTTTCTGTTCCTCTAACTCTTATGATTCCATCATATCCATTAACAAAAGTTGCATTTTCCATATAAATATGTAAATCTCTTTGAATTGTATCAGCAATAAAATTAAAAGCTTGATAACCTAATTTAAGACTACATAATATATTAGAATCATTAACTGGTTCTCCTAGATTAACATAAATAATAGAATTATCAGTATACCATGTATAAATATTATTAGCACATTCTTGTAAAGTAGTTACTTTTTGTAAATGAGGTAAAATTCTTTTTTCATCCCACATTCTTAAATCTACAACTGTTTGTACATTAGTACGGGAAGCTTGATAAACATTACCATAAGTTTCATTAGTAGTCCATGATAGAGAATTACCTGTTGTAAAAAGTGTACCTTCTTCACATATAATATTTATATTTTTCCAAAGTAAGTGATTATCAGTTGCTGGAAGTTGTTGTCTATAATATAATCCTTTAGCAACCATAATTGTATCTCCATCATTTGCATTAGTAACAGCAGTTAGTAAACTTTTATAAGGATTAGCTTCTGTTCCTTCTCCAGTTACTGAATTATTACAATCCACATAAATTGTAGATCCACCAGTATTTTTAAAAGAATCTAAATCTAAAATATAATTATAATTATTTTTATCTATTGCTTTTAATATTTTAATATTATTAAACCATTCATTCATTGTCTCTGGTAAAGTAAAATAACTATATTCTCTTGATAAATCTTTTCTTAATATATCAACTTTAGGAGTTGATTGTAGTGCTACTGTTGTTGCATTATTTGCTGCTGTTGCTGCATTATTTGCAGCAGAAGTTGCTTGTTGAGCAGCTTCAGTTAAACTATCTAAATAAGGAGCAATTAAAGTAGTAAGAGTTCCATCTTCTACCATTTCATCTAACTTATTATCAACTTCTTCTTGTATATTTAAATTTTCAAAGTAATTATCAATATAATCTTTTAATGTTAAAAAAGCATCATATAAAGCATTTATACTTTGATTTTGTATATTATTATTAGTAATTACTTCATTCATTTTTTCAACAACTTTACAAAGTAGACCATAATCTGTTAAAGCATCAAAATCTTTTTCTATATATGGGAAATTTGTAAGTTGCTGAATATTAAGTAATACTATATCTTTAAAAGTTGGTTTTTCTATATTTTTATTCATATTATCACATTCCTTTCTATCTTACTAATCCATAAAATAAATCATCTAAATCTTTAAAAATCATTGTATATATTGATTCTCTATTTTCAATAAATTCTTTATAGATTCTTATTTTATCTTGTGGACTTCTATTTATTGTTTCATTTAAACTACCATTATCTAAAACACTTCCATTAGTAACTGAAGAAATATTATCAACAGAAGTATTATGATCTAAATTATAATCAGTTACATATGTTCCATCTGCTACATCATTTAATCTATTTTGTGGAAGTTCTGAGAATCTTCTATCACTATTAGATGTATTACTATTAGTACCGCTTACTGTATTAAAATTAGTAGTTTGTCTTCCATCTGTAACACTTCTAGTAATACTTTCTCCACTATTTAATAAATCCCATCCTTCTAACATATCAAATAATTTGTTATACATTGGCATTATTTCATTTAATTTAGAATCAAGTGCTAATTTAAATGCTGTCATAGTTTCATAACCAATTCTTCTCATTATATAATGTTTAAGAATTAATACTTCAAATTCTTCTTTATTAATATGAGTAGATAATGGGTATGTAAAATCAAATATTTCACTTCTAGCATATAAAGGTAATTCATTTATTTTTACTTTTTCTTCTCTATCAAAATTTACAATAGATTCCATAATACTATATAAAGTAGGTGGTATATCATAATTAGTCGGTAAAAACATCATTGGAAATAAGTACATCTTCATAACCTCCTTCTTCATTTTTTATACTACTAGGTACTCCATCATAATATTCTACTTCTATATCAAGATTCCATTTTTTATTAATTTTTTCAACTGCTTCTAATCTAGGATTATATCTATTATAACGACTAGCAATAGTTCCACCTTGACCCATAGCAACTTCATCTTTTATTAATCGTTCTTTTTTCTCTTCAACTATTGATGTAATACCTATTAATCTATAAAAACTAGCCCATTCTTTTTCTATATGTAAATCTAAATCATTAACTATATAAGGAGCTGGTTGCATAATAGCTGTTATATCATCTAAATTAACAGTATCATATCCTATAACATTTTCAACCATACCATCTATTTGATTTAGCATATCACTTACAGTAGATTCTTGACTTTTACTAGTTCTCCATATTCTTGGAGTTCTTTGTTGAATAATATTTACATCTTCAGTTCTAATACACATACTAATTCTTTCAGCTCTTTGTCTTATTTTAGGTATTAAACTTTTTCTTCTAGCATTATCATACATGATAATAAATTCTCCTTGAACAAGTTTACGATAATATCTACCATTCATACTACGAGCCATAATAGATTTAGGTCTACCATATATATCAAATCCATTTAATACATCATAAGGAAGTGCTAAAACAGATTCTAATACATCATCATAAAACCATGCTATTGAACCATTAAATAATAACACTCTATTAACATATCCTACATCAATATATTCTGGAACTTTTTTTAATGGGAAAACATTCTCAGCAAGTTCTATCATATCATCATATACCATATCAAAAGTTTTCTTACTAGTTAATTGAGATAGAATCAAATTTTTTCTCATAATTTATCTCCTTTCATAATATTAAAAGAGAGGGATTGCTCCCTCCCTTATAGGATTTATTTTGTACTTCTTGTATTAGGTGAAGGTGAAGGTTCAGGTGTAGGTGATGCTGTTGGTTCTGGTGAAACAGAATTAACAACTGTTATAGTTGCTGTTCCTGTTACAGATGAATTTCCTACAGAAGTAGCTGTAACAGTAATTTCACTATCATTAGCCATATCACTTGGTACAGATAATACTCCACTTTGATTAATTTTAGCACCTGCTTCAGATGAAGTTGAATCAATACTCCATAGTACACTCTTATTAGCAAATCCAGTAGTAACTACTGTAGCTGCTAATTTAATATCTTGACCAGCAAATACAGAAGCTGCAGATGGAGAAACATTTACAGTTGAAACTGCTACTGAATCTAGAGTAAATACAACAGCTTGTTTCATTGGACTTGTTGCTTTAACTCCCCAGTAATGCAACCAGTGATTATTCTTTAATGTTTCTGGATTATAGAATGAAGTTCTTTTTACTCCAGCACTGGTATTAGACATAACTCCTTCAATTTCAGTTTCAGCAGCTCCATCTAATGAATAAGTTTTATTCTGGAACCATTCATCATCAATAATTGCTACTGGAATCTTAGCAAGTGCTGTTAATTCAGTTTCAGTAAATGGAATATATTGATCTCCTAATACTTCCATTAATCTTACTGAATCATGATTACCATATCCATCAATTAAAGCAGAACGAGTTTTCATATCAGCTTCATTACGGAAGAATGAAGTAGCTAAAACTTCTGTTGATAGACTAGCTTCAAAATCAGTATTTAAAATAGCAATTTGTTTATCAAATGGAGTAGCAATTCTAATACCCATAGGATTATAATTAGGACTTCTAAATATCATCTTATTAGATACTGCTTTAATAGCTGCTACTCTTTCTCTAGGTGTTAGGGTAGCATAATTAGCAATTTGTACACTAGTTACAGTTCCATCAACAATTCTACGACATAACATATATTTATTTACTATATATTTATCATATTTATATCCTTCCCATAAACTAGATACTATTTCATCAATTAAAGTTAATAATCCACCTTCTTCATTGAAAGCCATAGCAATTTGAGAATCACTAGTAGTTGTTTTATAGAATTTTTGATAATTTAATCTATGTACATGTTCATATACATTTGGTACTACATTTTCTAAGAAATGATCTACATCATCAGCATAAGTATTATAATCAAATACATCTGCTAAATCTACACTCATTTCTCTGAAACTATCACCAAAATACATCATTCCATTATTAGTAAAATTCTCCCATGGATCTTCCCAATAATTTCTATGAATAAGAGTTAAACCTATTACATTAATAGCTTCAATAAAAGCATTTTTATATCTTTCATTAGAAAGAATTAATTTTCCAATAGGTACAATTGATTGGCCCTGCTTTGGTAGATCAATATTTCCTCTTAATTCTGGTGATATATTAATCATATATGATAGTAATTCACTATCATTTCTTACTTTTAATTTTTCAGTAATTGCCATAATATCACTCTCCTTTTATATTTCTTTTATATCAATTACTTCTTCCTCATCATCTTCTAATTTCTCTTCAACTAATTCTTCAATTACTTCCTCTTTATTATCAGTTTCAAAGAATCTAGATTTATACTTCTCTTTTAGAGCATTATATTCCTCTGTTAATTTAGAAATATCTTCTTTCAACTTTGTAAGTTCTTCACTTTCATCTGTAATAGAATCAGCAATATCCTCTAATAAAGATATTTTTAAATCATCATCAAGTTCTAAATCATTAACTCTTTTTGATAATTCTTCTCTTGTTAATTTTGCCATGTGTTTCACTCCTTTCTAACTTATAAATACCATAAAAAAAGAAGAAAGTCAACTTTAACCTTTCTTCCTTAATTTATTAGCATATATAAACCATGGAAACTTATGTTTCTTTTCTTCTGGTGTAGGTGGTGTTGGAGAACCTCCTTGAAATATTTGCCAATTATAAAAATTACCATCTACTATAACAGTATCATTAACATAACAAGTATTATAAATATGATTAGAATTTTTTAATTGATAATACTGTGTATTAGGAATAAGTTCATATCCAGCATATGTTCCATCTGCTGTATTAAAATGTACATGATCTCCAGTTACTTGTCCTGCTGTTCCACTTGAACCTATATAATCTCCTTGTGTTAAAACTGTTCCTATAGGAAATAAAGTTCCATCATCATGATCAAAGCAAAATGTTACTTTTGTTATTCTTCCATCTGGTAAATGTACTGGATTAATACTTTCCCATGTAGAATTTCCAGTTCCATAATGAGCTACACAACGACAAGAACAAGGAGCATAGTAAGGACAATTATATATTCTTCCATTTGCTCCCCATCCTAAAAAGTCCATAGCTTTATCATGAGAATAACTTCCACCTTCTCCTTGTGAAATATTCATATATTCCATTGGAAATAACATTACTTCATAACCATTAGAATCATATAATCTTTGATATTGCCTCATTAATAGCACCCACTCTCATGATATGGTATATTAGATATAGTTAAAGATGGTGTTATTTTTACTAAGACATAACCAAAATTTACTGTTTTTATCTTAGCAAAATCATCAACTATATCATAAATAAAATAACTTAATCCCCCATATTTTTTAGGTTTTATAACTGCTACTTGTTTTTTTGTATTAACATCATAAACATTTCTTTCTTCTATCCATGAAGGTATATTAAGATATAATTTCATATCATCAAAACTTAATTTTACTAAATTAGGTACTTCACCTTCAATATTAAAAACATCTATCATATTAATCCTCTTCTAATTCACTTGTTGTATCATCTTCAACTAATTCTTCAACTTCACTTGTTGTATCAACTTCTACTTCTCCTTCTTCTACTACTTCTACTGTATCTTCACTAGCAGTATCAACAACTTCTTCCATACCTAATTCTTGTTTTAACTCATTTGGAAATTCTGGTATTCCTTCTTGTTCTAACATTTCTTCCATATTATTTCACCTCCTCTACTTTGTAATGTTTATCTTCTAATTCTTTTAACTCATTTTGAAGTTCAGTAATATCTTCATTAGCTTTATCTCCAATTTGTCTTTGCTTATCTAATATAAGCATCTTATCTTTTAAATATAATGTATCATTATCTTCTGTTTCTAATTCACTAAATACTTTAAATATAATATCTAACTCTTCTCTGGTAAACATATTTAACCCTCCTTCTTATTTATAACATCTTCAATTTTATCTACTCTATCGGTTAGAGTTGCTAGTGTTATCTGTATTTGTATCATAGTATCACTTATTTTATTAAGTAAATTACTCTGTTTATCTTCATACTTGAATATAAACATCAAAAGTGCAACAAAACTAGCAACTCCTAAACCATTATCAAGTATCACTTTTCCTAACTCTTCCATGCTATACCTCCTTTTATAAGTTTAGTATAGCACTAAAATTAGTCTTTAACAATAACAGCTTTTAACCATTTATGACCTTTTTCTTCAGCATCATCTTCTACAATTTTAATTTTCATTGGATTATCTTCACTAGGCCATCCTTTTAATGTACAAATAAAATCTAATGAATTATAAAAATTGTTAGATCCAGTTACATAAATAGAACCATCTGTATCAAAAAGTAAAGTAGCATGTTTCTTTCTATTTATTACTTCTCCATCTTGATTAGTATCTTCAAATTGTCTCCTTGTAATATATACTCCAATACAATTAATAATTTTACCTACATTATCTTTAACATATAAAACATTTTCTTTATCTTGACTTGCTAATAGCTTATCAATATTTTCTTCTTTGCTTAAATCAAGTGTAAATAAAATCTTTTTATTCTCATCCTTTCTAACTTCCATAAGTTGATTTTCTTGCTTTACTAAAGCATTTTCCATAATAATTCCTCCTCTGGTACTTTATAAGCACCATAGAGATTATATAAAGATCCTACAGATAACTAATAACAGATCTCGGTTAACCGCCACTTCCCCAAGTAATAGTTTTACCATCTATATAATCTCTATGCTACCTATAAGATAGCACTACTATTAATTGTTTTCTTCAGTATACTTTGCTATTAATTTAGATTTTAATAAAGATAATAAAAGTAAATGATCTATCTTCATCGATAATCTAGTTGATGCATCTTCAACTATTTCTAATTGTTTAGCATCTTCGGTAATATAATCATCTATAAATTTACAAATTTCTTCTATTTTCATATTATACCTCTCTCTTTCATGATAACATTATCTCATATTCTCCTAACTAAGTCAACAAAAAATAACAAAAATTATTAAAAACAATTATT
>JAZOOK010000012.1:0-8942 GCA_045654965.1 Candidatus Coprovivens sp.
CATAACCCTTACTAATTAAATATTTTATTTTAGCTTCTATTTCTATAACAGAATATTGTTTTAAATAACTCATATGTTTTCTATAGTTAATACCCATACTTTGAAGTATCTCTTTTATTCTAGAATAGTTACTACTAACATTCCATATCATTCCAATTAAATTAAGTTTTTCTATTTGTTCTTCACTTAACTTATTTTTAATATAATTTTTTCTTTGTAAGTATATCCAAGCACCTAAGTTATAGCCTCTATCAGTTATATAATCTGTTTTAATATTTAAATTACCATTTTCAACAAAATATTGTAAAGCCATATCATATACTTCATCCCAAGATTTATAACTAACATCAACATTCCATTTCATACCAATAGATTCTAATTTATCTATTTGCACTTTATTTAATTTATTGTTTTTATAGCTAACTCGTTGTCTTGATACCCATCTACCTAAATTATATCCTTCATCATTATAAGTAATACCATCTAATGTACTAAATTCTCTTTTTATATCAAGATTCTTATAAGTATTAAAATAATTAATTGCTAATTTAAACATTTCATCCCAACTAGGATTTTTCTTTACTTCTTTAATAGTCCAATCTATATTTAAATCATCAAATAATTTAATTCTATCAATACTTAATTTACCTTGTTTTTTTAATTGCTTTTGATTATATAAGAATCTTCCTAGATTATATCCATCTTCTAATAAATAATCATTAGGTAAATCTATATTCCCATGTACTTTATAATACTCTAATACTAGTTTAAAACTCTCTTCAAAGGATTTTAGTACATTCCATACTATACCAATACTCTCTAACTTATCTATTCTATCTTTAGGTAATCTATGTAATCTATATAATCTTCTTTGATTTGCTAACCAAGGACCTAAACTATATCCATGTTCATTACTTGTATATCCATCAATAGTTTTAAAGTTATAATTTATCTTTAAATCTTTATGTACTTCATAATACTTAGTAGCAAGTAAAAATGCTTCATCCCAAGATTTTATAACTTTCCATACTATACCAATATCTTCAAGTAACTCAATTTGTTCTAAACTTAACTTACTATAAGTATAATCTCTCTTTTGACAAGCCAACCATTCTCCTAAAGGATAACCATATTCATCATATGTAATACCATCTTCAGTTTTAAACTTTCTACTAATATTTAAATTTCCATATCTACTATAATATTTTTTTGCTAACTGATAACTTTCATTCCAACTTTGTGGTAAAAATTCATTATTAATATTATCTAAAACATCTAATAAATCTTGACCAAGTATTTCTAAATCAAATGAATGATCAGTTAACTTAAGAATTCTCTTAACATGTACATTATTAGAATCAGTTTCTCTAATACGATGTTTCAAATCAGTAATTAAATCTTTTATAAAAGATATATTACCAGCTAAATCTATTATAGTTGGAGCAACTAATCTTTCAATCATATCGTCTTTAGTTAATCCATCATATTTAATTTCTCTACTATCACATAATTGTTTTATTTCTTTTAAACTCAATTTTTGTAATTCATTTATTTGTTGCCAAGAATCACCTCTAACAGATAATCCTCTTCCTATTTGTTCAAAATATACTATATCACTATTAGTTCCTCTACCTAAAATAACACCATCCACATTAGGAGCATGAACTCCTTCATTATATTGATTAATAGCAAACATTATTCTTAATTTACCACTAGTATCATTTCCATTTAAATCTTTATCATTATAAAAAGCATTTCTATTTCTTTTACCTAATGTTTCTTCGTCTCCAGTAGTAAAGTAAAATTCAAAATCATTTTCAGTATAGCCTTTACTAATCAAGAATTCTCTCATATCATCCATAATAGTATATATATCATTTTGACTCTTAACAGACATAGCAGGACAAAAATAAATATATTTACCATTCTTCTTTAAGTTACTAAATAACATTTCTTTAACATCAATACTAGATATAATTTTTCTTTTAACATCATTTAATATCTTTAAGTATTCAGTTAACTTCGGAGTTCCATTATATTTCTTAGTAGCTTTTTCCTCTAATTTACTAACATAATCTAATAAATTAATATAAGCACTTTTATATAAAGGTACAGGCAATACCCCATCTAATATAGCATCTACTAATTCATATCTAGATACTATCTTATCAGAAAACAACTCAGTACCATTATCTTCAGCCATATCTCTCTCATACTGAGTACCTCTATCTCTAACGGAATAAGCACTCATACCAAATACTAATAAGTCTTTATGACTATTTATAACTTTATTTACTGCATCTCCCCATACAGGAGCACCAATATGATGAAATTCATCTAATATCATCATATCTACATTTAAATTTTCTAATTCTTCAGGACTTAATTTAGCTAATCCTGCATAAGTCATGAATTTAACATGTTTAAAATCTTTTTCTATATTTAATTCAGGATTTTCTTTTATTAATTCATGAACATGTTCAATAATACTATTATAAGGAGTTACATAAATAATTTGTTTATCTTGATTATCTAAAGCTAACTGTAAAGCATTAAATGTTTTACCTGTTCCAGTAGCATGAATAATACCTACTATCTTCTCACCAGATGCATAAGCTTCTTTAATCTTTTTATAAGAATTTATATTATGAGGTAACAAACCCAATATATTCTTATTCATATTACTCCTCCTCTCATATTATCTAAATCTTAAATCTTTATTATTTAAAGGTCTCTCTTGTTCTCCTAATCCTTCTAATGGTTCATAATTAGTAATTAAATCAGCACCAGTTAAGAATTCAACATAATCATCAGCTGTATATCCAACACTATAATCTACTTGACCTAACCAATCATAATACAAACCATTTCTAAATGATAAAGTAAATCCATCTAAATAATGTTTAAATGTTTCAGGTGTACATCTTACCCAACCATTTTTTAATATAGATAATGCAACATTTTTTCTTTCTTTATTTTGCATCATATAAACTCCAGGATCACAACCACATAATCCAACAATCCCCATTCTATCTAAGTTATTGTTATCTGCTCTAAAGAATTGTCTATAAGTACAATCTACGATATATTCTTTTCCATCCATCTTAACTAAAACAAAATAATGAAAACCACTACCATGATATAAATCAATCTCATCACTAAAAGCAGCAGGAATTTTAATTACTTCAGCATCAATACCAAATCCTCTACATATATCACTAATTAAATAACTAGTATTCTTACATTCATTAGTTAACGGTAAACCTCTTAAAGATCTAATCTTCTTATCATAACCATGTAAATGTTCTAATAACGCTCTTCTAGTCATCCAAACTATATAATCTAATTTTTCTTCAGTACATAATTTATTAAATTTACTATCCAAAAAGAATTCATCATTATAAGTAAAATAAGGTGTACTTTCTACAATAAAAGAATCATTTAATTTGTATTCACAATCAATTAATTTATTTCTTAATCTTTCATAAAGAATTGTAGTTCCATCATGAAAAGAATCATCACCATATCTTCTCATAACTTTATACATACCAGATAATGAATGTACCATTGAATAATAATTATCAGAACTATTGAATTCTTTAAAATATTTATCAAATTTAAGTTTATATCCAGTAGCAGCAAGTACTGAAACTCCTAATATCTTAGCCATAATAAATCCCCTCAAAATCTGCCGTTTATTATAATAAATTAAGTAAAAATAATCAAATTTTATTAGTATTTTTATATAAATAAAAAAAGACTAGATAACTAGTCTATTTTCTATTTAGTATATCTCTTGCAGCAACTAAACCAGTAGCAGCAGCAGTAACTATATTTCCTGCTTTACCAGCCCCATCACCAACAAAGTAAATATTATCATTTTCTAACTTAAAGTTATTATCTGTTTGAATTTCATTACTAAAGAATTTAATTTCTGGTCCATATAGTAATGTATCATCATTAGCAACACCAGGAATAATCTTATCTAATGTAGCTAAACCTTCTAATATATTATCTATAATTCTATGAGGTAATACTAAAGCTAAATCTCCAGCCACACAATCTTTAAGTGTAGGTTCAATAAATCCTTTATTAATTCTATGCCATTCACTTCTTCTACCATTCTTTAAATCTTTAAGTGATTGAATAATAGGTTTTCCATCTCCTAATACGTTAGCTATTCTAGCGATTGATTCACCATATAGTCTCGTATTAGTTACAGGTTCAGTTAAATTAACTTTAGAAATAAAAGCAAAGTTAGTATTATTAGATTTTACTTCTTTTAAAGCATGACCATTAACACAAATAAATCCATAATAATTTTCTTTAGCTACAAATCCACCTGGATTAGTACAGAATGTTCTTATTTCATCCCCATAAGTATCAGTCTTAATAAATATTGTTGGATCATAAATTACATCAGTAATTTCTTGCATTATTTCTTTTCTAACTTCTACTCTAACACCAATTTCAATACTTTGAGATAGATATGGAATATTATATTTATCAGCTAATTCTTGAATCCATTTAGCACCAGTTCTACCAGGAGCAACAATTACATTCTTAGCAGTTAATATAGTTTCTTTTTTACCTGTAACATAAGTAACTTCATGTTCATTTTCACTTATAGTCTTAATATCAGTAACATCTGCTCTATCATATAAGTCTACTCCATTTTCAACTAGATAATCACAAATATCATCAATATATCCAGGTAAATGATCACTACCTAAATGTTTTTGTTTAATAACTAATAATTTAGCGCCTGCTATAGCAACTTTTTTCTTCCATTCCATTGCTTCATCCATATTACTTGGATATACTTCAGCATCCATACCAAATTTATTAAATATTTCTTCTGTTTCATCTATTAATTTGTTAGCAACACTCTCTGGCATATACTTAGTTAAATCACTTTTACCAAGTCTAGGAATAAAGTTAAGTTTACCATCACTAAATGTCCCTTCTCCACCATAACCGTCCATTATTGCACATGGATTACAGTTTTGGCAAGGAATCCCCTTTTTACTCATTGGGCAAACTCTATTCTTTACTCTAAAGCCCTTATCTAACATAGCAACTTTTAATTTTTTATTTTTACTAATTAATTCATAAGCACTAAATAATCCCGCAGGACCAGCACCTATAATAATTACATCATATTTCATGTTTTCTTCCACCCTTCATATCCATAATACCATATAAAAAGACTAGGTTACTAGTCTTTTTTTGTTTCTTTCTTACTTTCTTTAGTTGTCTTAGAAGTCTTAGTATTACTACTCTTGAATTTTACAAAACCAGCATTTGCTAAAGCAAAAAATCCTAAAGTACCAACTAATAATGTACCAACCATAGTTATAAATATAACTAAACCATAACTACATTTATTATTATCACAAGTAGGAACTTCTACTTTAACTTCTTCAACTAATACAGCATTAATAATATAAGTATCAGTAGCACCATTTTCAGCAGTTACATTTATCTTTATAACATTATTACCTTTAGCATATACATCTGGTTCAACCACTTCAATAGTAGCACCACTATTAGTACTTACAGCAGATATATCTAATGCTTTATTATCTTTAAGTAAAATAGTATATTCTTTAGTATCTTTAGCAAAAACTAATGGATACCCTTCAACAGTAATACCACTTAATGAAGCATCACTAGATAACACTCTAGTATTACCATCTTTATCTTTTCTTATAATGGAAATAGTATATGTTCTAGTAGAACCATTTTCAGCAGTAACTATAACTTTTAAATCATTATTATAAATATTTAAATTCTTACTACCTACACCACTTACTTTAGCTTTACTATCTTCTGCTGTAGCATTAATAGTAACACTTGTAACATCAAATTCAACAGTCATCTTATAACTAGTAGTATTCTTATTAAAACTAATATTTCCACCACTAACACTTAATGAACTTAAGAAATTATTACTAGCTTTAGGAGCAACCATTTTTACATTAACATAAGAACTAACTCCGCTTAAAGTTTTATTACCATCACTACCAGTAACTCCACTAATCTTTATTGCAGTAGATTCACCTATTACAAAACTACTTTTAGCTTTAAATGTAAGTGTAGCAACTTTAAATGTTCCACTCTTTCCTGTTGCTGAATCTACAACTAGATTCTTTCCAACAGTAACGGCAAAACCATTAGCACCACTATTCCCAACTAAAGTTAATTTATTAGAATCATAAGTTAATGCCCCAGTCATACCATATAAATTTTTAGCATTTTTAACTCCAACTGTTACAGTAAATTGTTCACCAGCTGTAATACTAGTTTTATTACTTGTAACATATGTTGAAAAATCAGCAGCATTTGCGCTTATTGCAAATGCAACAAACGCAAACACCATAAATAACATTTTATTAAGTCTTTTCATATTATAACTCTCCACTTCCTGCTAAGTACTTTCTAACTCTAACTAAATCTGTAATATTTACATTTCCATCTTTATTTACATCAGCATTATTCTTTTGTTCTTCATTTAAAGTTTCAGTACCAGCTAAGTATTTTCTTAATCTAACTAAGTCAGTAATATTTACATTTCCATCTAAATCTATATCACCAACTGAAGCACTATTACTATATACTTTATCTTTAGTTAAGATATTTAAATAAACACTAGTTTTAAATTCTTTACCATCAACTTTAACATCATAATTATATACATTACCTTCTCTATTTATTAATTCTAATTCAACTTCATAATCTTCTTCATCACTAATTAAAGAAGGAACATCACTCTTTAACATTAAGAATGGTGAGAACTCAGCTCTATGATGTTTATGTTTTTTATAAGCTTCTTTTATCTTATGTTTAACTTCTCTATCAATATGTTTATCATCAGTTATTTCATATACATCTAAGTATATATAACCAATAAATCCTGCATTATGATAAGCAATTGGTTCACCATCTTTAAATATATAATATTCAAAACCAGTATTGATTACTCCACTACCACCATCTGTGCCTCCACGGCCACCTAATTGGTATTCACAACTAGGACAAACTTTTTCTAAATCGCTTTCAAAATCAGAATATTTATATAACATTTCAGTATCACCTGAAGTAAACATAAATTCCATCATTTGTTCAGCAGTTAACAAGTATTTTTCTTTCATTCCATTTTTGTATCTTTCACCTTGTTCTTGCCAATTAGCACTATGTCCAATATAATTAACTTTTATTATTTTAGATACAGAAGATTCAACATTAAAATTACAATAATCAGAACAATTAGCATTTATACGTTTACGTAACATTAAGTTAATTTCATCACCAGTTTCACTAATTGAAATACTTGTAACATTTACCTCATAATCATCATCTATAGGAAATAGCTTTTCAAAATGATAAGAAACAGCAGCATCATAGAAAGCAGTATATTCCCAATCACCTCTTTTAGACTTATCAAATTCATCTAATTTTAAATCAAGAGTACTAGGTAAAGCATTAACATCACTATCTAATTCTTCTATTATTTCTTCTACTCCTACAAGTATTGATTGAACAGTACTATAATTTCCAATACTATACTTAATGTTACAAAGACCAGGATTTCTAGTAGTTATTGTTAAACCATCTACTGTACAAATATCAGTATTATCACTAACAGCAATAACTTCCCCAGGAGTATGAACATTTAATTCATCATTATAAACATCTCCAACTTCTAAATAAATTTGTTTATTAGAAGGTAAAACACCAACTAGATTATATCTAACATTTAAAGTAGTAGAATTAGCATCATCATATATATAAGTTATAATACTTTGATCAGGATCATGTTCAATTGAATAACTACTAGATCCTAATATAGTCCAAGGATCAAAACCATCTTGTCTCATTAAATCAGCAACACGACTAGTTAATCCCCATCCTAATTCATCTAAATTATTAAAGTATCCAACATCAACATCATAAACTTTATTATTAAATTCTCTAACAATCTCTTCATCATATTCTTCATAATCTACATATACAGGGAATGTATTAAAATATTCATGATATTTATCAAATACAGATAACTCAGTAACACCTTTTTTTAATCCAGTAATATTACCATTTTTATCTACTTTAACAATTTGATCATTATAAACAGTAAATATTAAATTAGAATTATCTCCTTCAGTAAATTTAATACTTGTTTTCACTGTTTGACCAGTTTTAATCTTATATTCTTCTTTAGTTGAATATATACCAACAAATCTATAATAAGCTTTATATCTATCAGAACAAATATCTCCAGAACATAAATAAAAATATGCAGTCTTTGTATCTTTATTAATACTAACATCAAGTTCTAACATAACAGGAATATTACCATTAACTTCTTCATAATCCCATATTAATCTTTCAATAGCCCATTTAACTGACTCTTCTTCACTTTCATCAAAAGAAGAATATAAAACTTTTAAATCTTCAGTAGGTAATTGAACAATTAAATTATTTAAATATTCTTTAACAGTTTGACCTACTATAACTAATCTAGATTCTATCCAATTACCATTTGAATAAGTTATTTCAGCAATTCCTTCTCCAACACCAGTGATAACTCCATTACTATCAATAGTAAATACTTCTTCATTACTAGATACAAAATCTAAATTATAAGATGTTGCAGTAAATGGATGAACAATGAATTCAAATTGTTTAGTTTCACCAATTTGTACTGAAATAATTTCATCATTAGCTCCAGAAGCATAAATTTGTTCAGCTTCTATCTTATCTTTAAAATCATATAATATATTAAATGTTTTACTACCATAAGTAACTTTATAATAATTATCAAAATTATGTTCTAAAGAAACACCTAAACCTGTTTGATCTAAAATATAATTTCTTATATAACTTAAATCTTCTTCATCTCTATTATTTACATTTCTATCTACTACAAAATAAGTAGTAAC
>JAZOOK010000013.1:0-5832 GCA_045654965.1 Candidatus Coprovivens sp.
TAGTATATCTACTATAATAAAGGTAGGGAATAGAGAAGGTATTATTTTTGTTATCCATATATTAAATGAATATATTACTTGTTCTTTTATGTATGTATTATTTGATATACAGTAGACAAAATATAAGATTAATATTGTAAATATGATTAAATCTTTTATTTTATTTTTCATAATATACCTCATTAAATGATATAATAAGTTATGGTGATATAATGTTTAATAAAATTTATGATAAATTAAAGAACTTTATGAAAGAGTATTTAGGTTTATTAATTTTTGTTGCTATATTTTTATTTTTAAATTTTTATGATTTACCTTATGATGTTAATATGCCAGGTGGTCTTATTAGTTTGAATGATAGAATAGAAGTAGATGGTAAAAGAATTGAAACAGATGGTACTTTTAATATGGCTTATGTAAGTAGTATTAGTGGTAGTATACCTCATGTTTTATTATCGTTTGTAATACCTGATTGGGATGTTGTTCCTAGTAGTGATAGTACATATGAGAATGAAACTGTAGAGGATGCTTTAAAGAGAAATAAGTTATATTTAGAACAAAGTAAAGATTATGCTACTGCTGTTGCAATGGATGCAGCAGATATGAAGTATGAAGTATCTAATAGATTGAATTATGTAGCTTATATAGATAGTAGAGCTAAAACTGATTTAAAAGTTGGTGATGATATCTTAGAAATGAATGGTGAACCAGTAGATGATATTACTGTTATGTCTAATTTGATTCAAGATATGGAAGTTGGTACTAAAATAGAATTTTTAGTTAATAGAGATGGTAAAAAAGTTAAAGCTACTGCCAAAACATATGAAGATGAAGGTAAAAAATATGTTGGTGTTTCTGCTATTACTACGTTTGATATGAAGAGTGATATTGATATAGAGATAATGACTAAAAGTACTGAGAGTGGTCCTAGTGGTGGTTTAATGATGACTTTAATGGTTTATAATGCTATTACTGGTCAAGATTTAACTCATGGAAAAGATATAGTTGGGACAGGTACTATTTCATTAGACGGTAGCGTTGGTGAAATAGGTGGAGTTAGATATAAAGTTATTGGAGCTGTTAAAGAAGGGGCTGAGATTTTCTTAGTACCTGAGGGAAATTATGAAGAAGCTATGAAAGTTAAGAAAGAAAAAGGTTATGATATAGAAATAGTTTCTGTTAAAACTTTTAATGATGCTGTTACTTATTTGGAGGGATTAAAATGAGATATTATGATAAGAATGTCTTAAGATATATTGATCCTGCTATTGTACTTAGTTCTTCTTTTGATGAATGGTTTAATATAACAAAAGAAATACTACTTAATGATGAATTTCAAAAGAGAAAATATTTTATGCATCATCATAATTTAACTGTATGGGATCATTCAATATTAGTTTCTTTTAAAGCTTTTAAGATAGCTAAGAATATTGGGGCTGATGCAAGAATTTGTGCTTTAGCTGGATTATTACATGATTTTTATCAATATGCTTGGTTACATAGTGATGAATTAGAACTTATAGATGATGGTAAATACCTAAAAGAAATCGGAATAAGAAAACCTTTATTTAAAATGCATGGCTTTACTCATGGGGCTGATGCAGCACTTAATTATGTTAAATATTTTCCGGAACTTGAAGATGATAGAATAACTGATTCTATTAAGAAACATATGTTTCCTATGACTATAGTTCCACCCAAATATATTGAAGGATATATACTTACTAGTGTAGATAAACTTAATAGTATTCATGAACTACCTAGTGTACCTGAAATGGGTAGAAAAACTACTAAATTTATTAAGAATTTCTTATTTAAGTAATATGAGTAAAATTTATGTCAAATCAATAATTTATGTATTTTAGTTATTGATAAGGGAATAATAAATAGTGTAGAATGTTTATAGATTTTGGAGGAAGTATAATAATGGCTTTAGAAGGTAAACAAAGAGTTTTTGCAATTGTATTTTTACTTGCACTTGCTGTTCTTATTACTATTAGCGCGTAAAAACTGAATTATTTCAGTTTTTTTATTTGTTTGATTGATTTTTTATTATATATATTTTATAATGAATATGATATAGGTAGTAAATAAGGTATAGGTGAGTGTCTATGAAAAAATTTAATCCAAACGAGTATAGTGATTTACAAATGAGTACTAAAAAGAATGGTAGTACAATTAATAACTTCTTTGTTCCAGTATTAATTGTTGCTTGTTCTTGTTTAGCAATGTTAGGTATTACATTTTCTTCTAAGTTAGTTGAAAATGGTACTGGAATTTATCAAATTAAAGTAGATATTATTAATGGAAATGAAGAAAAGTTTGAAACTAAGGTATCTGAAGGTGCTTTTAGAGCAGAGATAACTAGCAATAATTCTTTTGGTTCTATTAGTTGTACTAAAGGTGAATTAAAGTATGATCCTTTAACTAGTACTATTTCTAGTGTATATGTTAACAGAGATACATCTTGTGTATTAGTATTCCAAGAAGATGGCGTTAAATTTATTAATGTTGATGAATTAACTCCTGTAAATGATAATACTGGTACTTCTTATTACTACAAAGCAGATTCTTATAATAATTATATTAGAGTTAATAATCAATTATTTAGAATAGTTAGAGTTAATGGTAATGGTACATTAAGAGTAATACTTAATGATGCTATATTAGCTTCTAATTATGGAAATGAATTATATTCATATAGTAATTTAAAACAAACATTATTAGGTTGGTTTAATAACAATATGAAGGGATTAAGTTATGTTGTTCAAGGTGATTTTGATAACAATAACTATGAAGGTGAATTAGATACTGATAATTTAATTAATTTTGACGGTTATATGTATGACTATGTTGGTACATTAAGTGCTAGAGAAGCTATGATTATGAGTAGAGATGTTACAAATAGTTTCTTCAGTACAGTAAATGGTATTTTATTAATGAATCCTAGTGGTTATGAAGGTGCTTACTATTTTAAAGATGGTAAAGTACAAGTTGGATCTTTATTAGATACTTATAATGTAAGACCTGTTGTTAATATAAAAGTAGATAATTTAAAAGGTGAAGGAACATTAAATAATCCTTATACATTTGAATAAAAAAGAAGATTTAATTCTTCTTTTTTTTATGTCTTTTTGTTATAATAACTTACGTGATGTAAAATGAAGAGAAATGAAGTAGATAGAAGTAAATTAAGTCCTGGTATGAAACAATATTTTGAAATTAAAGATAATTATGAAGAAGAAATGTTGTTTTTTCGTTTAGGGGACTTTTATGAATTATTTTTTGAAGATGCTATTTTATGTAGTAGAGAATTAGAATTAACTTTAACTAGTAAAAATGGTGGTTTAGAAGAAAGAATACCTATGTGTGGTGTTCCTTTTCATAGTGTTAAACCTTATATAGAAAAATTAGTAAGTAAGGGATATAAAGTTGCTATATGTGAACAATTAGAAGATCCTAAAGATACTAAAGGTATGGTTAAAAGAGGTGTAGTACAAGTTATAAGTAAAGGTACTGTAGTAGACTACGATATGTTAAATGAATATGATAATAACTTTATTGCTAGTATTCTAGATTTTAGTAACCTTTATACTATTACTTATTCTGATATATCTACTGGTTCTTTATATATAATGGATGTACCTAAAGATGAAACTAAATTAATAAACTATATACTTAGTTTAGGATTTAAAGAAGTAGTATTACTTGATAATAATAATCAAGAATTAATAGATACTTTAAAGAATACATATGGTATTGAAGTAAGTATATGTGGTGAATACTTAGAAGATAGATATGCTAATGTATATAAAGATATTAAAGAGATGAGACATATACTAGGTATTAAACATTTAATGTATTACTTGGTAGTTAAACAATTAAAAGAATTAGATCATATTAAGAGTCCTGAAATTGTATATCCTGATGAATATTTAGAGATGGATGTACATACAGTAAGAAACTTAGAATTATTTGAAACTTTAAGATTAAAAGAGAGAACTTATAGTTTAATATGGTTATTAGATAAGACTAAGACTGCTATGGGGAGTAGAAAGTTAAAGAATTGGTTAGCTAATCCTTTAAAAGATAAACAAAGTATCTTAAAGAGATATGATATGATTGATACTTTAAGAGATGAATTTATCTTAAAGGAAGAATTATTACATGAATTAGATGAAGTTTATGACTTAGAAAGATTATGTGGTAAGACAGTATGTGGTACTGTTAATGCTAGAGATGTATTACAAATAAAAAGAAGTTTATCTGTATTACCTAGTATTAGTAGCAAGATAGAACAATTAGGTTTTGATTATAAAATAGCTGATGTATCTAAGTTATATGAATTATTAGAAAAAGCTATATATGAAAATCCACCAATAGGTTTAAAAGAAGGTTATTTAATTAAGGATGGATATAATACTGAGTTAGATGAACTTAAACAAATCAGAAGTGGTGGTAAAGACTTTATTGCTTCTTTAGAAGAACAAGAAAGAGAAAGAACTGGTATTCCTACTCTTAAAGTTGGATACAATAAAGTATTTGGTTATTTTATAGAAGTTAGTAAAGGTCAAGTAGATAAAGTTAAAGATGAATATGGATATGAAAGAAGACAAACTTTAGCTAATGCAGAGCGTTATATTAGTCCATTATTAAAAGAAAAAGAAGCATTAGTATTGAATGCTGAAGAAAAGATTATTGAACTTGAATATAACTTATTTATGGAAGTTAAAGAAGAAATAAAGAAAGAAATATTTAAGTTAAAAGCTATTGCTAGAGATTTATCTGAATTAGATGCAATAATTAGTTTAGCTACTTCAGCTGATGAGTATGGTTTAGTTAGACCTGAAATACTTGATGAACGTAGAGTAGAAATAGTAGATGGTAGACATCCAGTAGTAGAAAAAGTAAGTAAGAAAGAATATGTATCTAATGATTGTATGATGTCTGAAGAAGTTAATACATTACTTATTACTGGACCTAATATGAGTGGTAAATCTACTTATATGAGACAGTTAGCTATTATAATTATAATGGCTCAAATAGGTTCTTTTGTACCTGCTAAGAGTGCTAAATTACCTATATTTGATAAGATATTTACGAGAATTGGAGCTAGTGATGATTTAGTAAGTGGTGAATCTACATTTATGGTAGAAATGATGGAAGCAAGGAATGCTTTAGTAAATGCTACTAGTGATTCATTAATACTATTTGATGAATTAGGTAGAGGGACTGCTACATATGATGGTATGAGCCTTGCACAAGCAATTTTAGAGTATGTTAATAGAGATATTAAATGTAAGACATTATTTAGTACTCACTATCATGAATTAACGGCTTTAGAGAGTTTAAGTGGTATTAAGAATGTCCATGTAGAAGCTTATGAAAAAGATGGAAATGTAACATTCTTACATAAAGTTAAAGATGGTGCAGTAGATAAGAGTTATGGTATTCATGTAGCTAAGTTAGCAGGAATGCCTAAAGAGATTTTAAATAGATCTTCAGAAATACTTAAGTATTATGAAAGTAATGGTAAAGAAACACTAGTACAACAAAATGAACAAATAGGATTTAATTTTGATGCAGTAGTGGAAGATAGTCCAGTACTAGATAGATTAGAAGAAATAGATCCTTTAAAGACAACACCTATGGAAGCTATTAACTTGTTGTATGAATTAAAGGAGTTGTCTAAGAAATAATGTATAACGAAGAATATTTTTATGGTATTACTGATTTAATGCATTTTAATGTATATGCTTCTTTACTAAGAGAACATATTATTAAAGAAGAAAGAGTTATTATCAAAGTATTTAAGAATGATGATGAAGTAAT
>JAZOOK010000014.1:0-4965 GCA_045654965.1 Candidatus Coprovivens sp.
TACATATGGGTGGAAAAATTGCTGTTCTAGCTGTAGTTAAAGGAGCTTCTGAAGAAGTTGCTAAAGACGTAGCTATGCAACATGCTGCTATGAAACCAAAATATGTATTTAAAGAAGATGTTCCTGCTGAAGTAGTAGAAAACGAAAGAAAAGTTCAAAAAGAACTTGCTATGAACGAAGGAAAACCTGCTGACATAGCTGAAAAAATGGTAGAAGGAAGAATTAACAAATTCTACAAAGAAATCTGTCTTTCATTACAAGCATTCATTAAAGATGGAGACATAGATGTAACTAAATATGTAACTAACAATGGTGGGGAATTAATTGGAAGTACAAGCTTCGTTGTAGGTGAAGGAATTGAAAAACGTCAAGATAACTTTGCTGAAGAAGTAATGGCTCAAATTAATGGATAATAATTAGACACTTTTTTACAAGTGTCTTTTTTATTTGCTTAGAATCCTTCTATTCATGATATAATAATTTGTAGGAAGTGAACTAAATGAATAGAAAAACAAAAGACATAATAAGAAAAGGAATATATGCTGTAATATTCATCGCAATGATAACAGCATTCATCTACTTAGGTAATAAATATGCTAGTAATAGTGAAATAAAAGTACCTGTAATAAATGATTTCTACAAAGACATAAAACAAGATAATTTCAAAGTAATAAGTGGTGGAGAATTTATTAAAAAATTTAACAAAGGTAAACATATAATAGTAATAGGTAGTTCTAAATCAGAATACTCACAAAAATATGTTGAAGAAACAAACAAAATAATAGAAGAACTAAAACTAAAAGATGTATATTACTACGATATAATAAATGATAAAGCACAAGCTAATTCAAACTACTACAAATTAGTAGAACTATTAGATGGATACCTTACAACAACAGATACTAGTGTTAATAATCTACTTTCACCATCTTTATATATAATTGATAATGGTAAAGTAAAATACTACAACGTAGAAACATCTGCTATGAAAAATACAGATACAGTCGAAAGTTATTGGACACTACAACAAGAATTTAAATTCAAAGAAGAAATAACAAACGCAATCAACAAATATTATTTGAATAAATAACAAAAATACTATATAATAAAAGCAATAAAAGGAGAGACAAAAAATGATAGACGCAGAAGTCGAATTTAATATGATGGCAGCTCTTGAAACTATGGATTCAAGATTAAATACAATTAGAGCTGGTCGTGCCAACCCAGCAATGGTAAATGGTATTATGGTAGACTATTATGGAACACCAACACCAATTCAATCACTTGCTAATATGACAGTTCCAGAAGCAAGAACACTAATGATCAAACCTTTCGATAGAGGTTGTATTAAAGATATAGTAAAAGCTATTAACGAAGCAAACTTAGGAATTAATCCTACAGATAACGGAGAATGTGTAATTCTTACTGTTCCTCAATTAACTGAAGAAAGAAGAAGAGACTACGTTAAACAAGCAAAACAAATAGCTGAAGAAACAAAAGTAGCATTAAGAAAAGTTCGTCAAGAAGCTAACGACGATATTAAAAAGAACGAAGAAATAACTGAAGACGACGAAAAAAGAATGCTAGAAGAAGTTCAACAACTAATCAACGACTACAACAAAAAAGTTGATGAAAAATACAAAGAAAAAGAAGAAGAACTTATGAAAGTATAGCAAACGTATTGTTTGCTTTTTTTATTGCGCTAATATATAATATATAGCACGACAACAAGAGGTGTTTAAAATGGCAGAAACATTAACAGAAATAGGTATAAAATATAAAGTAATTAAAATAAATGACACTATGTATGTACTTACACCAATAGGTACAGTAGAAGGATATAGTGTAGGAGAAAGTTTCTATAACGAAGAAATCCATAAAACAGCATTCAATGTTGAATCTTTACAAAGTGAAGAACTAGTAGATAGTATAATGTCAATAGAATCTCTAAAAGAACTTTATGAATATGATGATATAGAGTTTATAATAGATTACTATTTATCAGAAGAAAGTGATTATATATTAACTATCGAAGTAAAAGACGGAAAACTAATAAAAAGAAAAGTAAACTACAAAGAATTCATTAAATCAACTAGTAAAGAAACATATGAAAGAAATAAAGATATGCCTACAGTAACACTAAACTGTGATGCTCTAGACGAATTAATGAATTGTACTAACATTCAAGAAGCAAGAGAAAAATTAGAAAGATATCGCCGTTTAATAAGACAATATAGAGATCAAGAGAAGAAAGACTCTGTAACTTCTATCACAGTAGCTAATGGACATGTATCAGAAATAGGATTAAATAAAAAGATAGCAGAACAAAAAAAAGAAATAATATCTGCACCTATGGCATCAACATCAATAGAAACTATATCAGTAGTTGGTCTAGAAAGATATTTAAAAGAAAGAGTATTTGGTCATGATGACGAAATACGAAAAATTGCCACTCGATTAATTATGAACTATAGATCTACTCCAGAATATGGAACAGAGTCAATTCTAATAGTAGGACCAACTGGAACAGGTAAAACAGAAACTATTAGGGCTGCATCAGAATATCTAGGATTACCATTTGTTCAAGTTAATACAGCTAACCTAGTACCACAAGGAATAAAAGGTCCATCACTAGAAGACTATCTATATGCTCTAATAGTAGCAAGTGGATTTGACATGGAAATAGCACAAAAAGGATTTATATTCTTAGATGAATTCGATAAGATAGGTCATGACTCTTTAGATATAAAAGAATCAGTAAAACAAATATTCTTAAAATTCATTGAAGGAGATACCTTCATGATAGACAAAACATCAGGAGATTATTCATTCAATACCAAAATGTTAAACAAAACATTTGCTGGTGTATTTCAAGAACTATTTGAAAAGAAAAAAGCTCCAATAGGGTTTGGAACAGCAACACAACAACCTGAATTTATATTCAGTCCTTCGAAAATAACAGAAGGAGAATATTATGGTAAAGAATTAGTAACTAGAATACCTCATATATTTGTATATGACCCTTTATCAAGAATTAACCAAAGAAGAGCTATGCTAGATTCTAAATTAAGTATTCTAAGAAATAAAAAAAGAAGATACGAAGAACAATTCAATGTAGAACTAATTATTTTAGAAGAATATATAGAAGCAACACTAGATAAACTAAGCCAAGAAGAAAAGAGTATGAGAGACTTAAATAATATAATCCTTGCAACATTATCAGAAGCTGAATATCAACTACTATCAAACGAAGGAAAAATAAAACAACTAATACTTACTCCAGAAGCAGTAACAGATCCTAAAAAAATTATAATTAAATAATATAACAAACAAAAAGTTCATCAACAAAAGATGAACTTTTTTATTTATAACTAGCATTAACTTTATAAAAAGATAAACCTATAAATAATTGAGCAATATAATAAACTAAATTATTACTTAACAATAACCACTTAGTAGGATTATTACCAAATAAAGCAAATACTAATATTAAATCAGAAACAGCAAATAATATAACACCAACTAAATTCATATATCTTAAATATTTATTCAAATTCTTCTTAGTAAATAAAGTAATAGCAAAACTAACCATAACTGAAATAATAAATGCATAAATATTAATAACTAAAGTAAGATCACCAGCATTTATCAATCCAAAACAATTAAGCAATAAAAGAGTAGGTACAAATATACTAACTAACGATATAAAAGTAACTTTATTAAACTTAATATGTTTTAAAAAACCATAAGAAAAAGCAACATGAGTAAGAGCAAAGAACAACATACCCAAAATAAATAAAATACCAAATTTAGAATTATCTATATCTAACAAAACATCTCCTAATAGTGCAAATATAAAACCAACTACCATAATCTTAAAATATTTAGTACTCTTCAACTTCTTCTTACTTACTATAAAAGGTAATAATACAAACATAATCCCGCATAAAGCTTTTAATATACTTCTCATAATAACCAAATCAAAATAATTAGCATACATAAATAGTCCTACTAATACAAAATAAATTATTATAAAACCAACTAACATAACATCCCTCTATTCTTATAAGAGAATATCACAGATAGTTTAAAAAAACAATAAATTAAGGCAAGAAAAAAACTACTCAATAGAGTAGTTATATTCAAGTGGTGTCCCCGATAGGATTCGAACCTATGACCGTACGCTTAGAAGGCGTATGCTCTATCCAGCTGAGCTACGAGGACATGAACTCAACGAATAAATAAATTATATACCATTCTTAATTATTTTGCAAGTCTTAATTCATCTATTTTGTTAGAATTTATTAAGAAAACCACATTTTCAGCATTAAAAGTATCAAAAATAGAATAAGATAGAGCATATTTTACTTCTTCTTTCAACTTACCATCATAAACACTATCTAGTAAAGAATCACTGAAATTAAGGAAAAAATCATCATCTACACGTTCATAATTCATAAGTTCTACCTGATAATCAAGATGACTAGATAAATTACTACTATTAAATCTATTAGTCTTTAAATTATTAACTATAATATCAATCTTATCTGTATCATCACTAGTAATATAACTAATAGGTACATAAGAATAATTATCACCCAGATAATAAACAGTTACCATATGATTACCAGAAAAAGTATCTATATCTATAACTCTATTAATGCCATAACTTCTATCTAACACAGTATCTAATCTTTTAAAAGAATTAGGTAACTTATCAAGAATTTTACCTTCTACAAAAATCATAACTTTTTCTACACCATTTAATGTAGTAAGAGAATAAACTATACTTTGTATCATCTTATCCTCGTTTTCTAAATCAATATTCATAAATTCTTTACTAAAATTAACTTTAAGCAATCCTTTATCCAAAGAATAATCAAGTAATCTAGTATTTCTAGGTATTATAGCACTAAACCCTTTAGGAACATTATCACTACCTATAGTAAGACCATTTATAATAGT
>JAZOOK010000015.1:0-5910 GCA_045654965.1 Candidatus Coprovivens sp.
GTATAGTGATAATCTCTTAAAGCATTAGTAGTAAAGAATATATTATTAGGATTATCTTTATCTAAATACTTACCATATTCTTTTATCATATTTGTAATATTGTACTTAAAGAAACCTTCTCTATCAGATTCATTTCTTTCAAGTACACCTTTATAAACTTGATGAGTAGCAATATGTTCTTGCTTAGTTCTTCCCTCATCACCATACTGTATTAAATTCCCACTAAGTAATATCATATATAAAGAATTATTATTAGGATAATCACATTCTTGATCTAATAAATCATTCTTAATATACAAATTAATATCACTATCAGGTGTTATATATATAATCTCTCTAAATTTCTTAAGTATTTGAGATTCTAACTTATAATCTACACCATCTACATTTAATACAAAACATTCACTATCATAAATATATTTTAATTTTTGATCTTCTTGTATCAATTCTTCTAAAGACTTAAATTCATTAACTCTTCTAGTAGGATAATACTTCATCATCTCTTCAGGATGCATCTCTTGTACATATTGATATACAGTTTCATCATTATATTGATCTTCTTGATACTCACGTTTCTTATACAACTCTTGTTGTAATTTACATGTATAAGACTTGTTATCTTTATATGTATTCTTTACAAAAGGACAACCTGTTTTACATATATATAAATACTTACATTTACTACACTCTTCATTAAAACCAACTCTTCTATGATTAGCTAACATTTTCTCTTTAGCATTCTCTAGTATAGTACATACATCATCCTTATATATATTTCCATAATAGAAATCTTTATTCTTCTGACCTCTTACACAAGAATAAATATCTCCATTCTTTTCTAGTAAGAAAAATTTCTCACCACAATTTGTACAATTAGTACAATAATCAGGACCAAACTCATTAAACCAAGCGCCATTAACACCTTCATCTAAATCTGTTCCATCAAATTCTTTATGCATTCTCATAAATAATTCAACTTGTTCTTCTTCACTTATATGATGAAGTATTCCATTTGAATTATAATCAAACCCAATCATGAAATTAAAATCATTCATATTTAAACAAGTTTCATTATGCAAATACTTTATATCTTCTACTATCTTATCTAAATCAAAATGTTCTTTAAATATAGTAGCTGATACTTTCTTCTTATTAGGTAATTCTTCTAATAACTTAACATTCTTAAGTATCTTATCAAATGTACCTTTACCACCCTTAGTAACTCTATATTCATCATGCATATCAAGTGGTAAATCTAAACTACCACTAATAGATACTCCATACTTCTTTATAGTATCTATATGTTTTTCTAAATCAAATAAATTAGTCTTTATATGTGGACTACCTACTTTAAATCCATTAGATTCAATCAACTTCTTATTATCTTTATAGTAATCATAAACATACTTAACTACATTCTCAAAATCTTTCTTACTTAAAGTAGTAACTTCACCACCATGTAAAGATATATTAAATGGTATTACATTACTATCATGTAACTTATCTACAGCATATTTTAAAGTTTTTAAAGCATCAAACTTGTTCCATTCATCTTTAGTATTATCTTCTAAATAACAATACTTACAAGCCATATTACAAGCCATAGTTGGAACATATAATAAATGTATAAACTTATAATTCATAAAACACCCCTACTAAAAATTAATTATAATAAATTGTTAATGATACACAATCATCATATGCTTCAAATACATAATCATCATCTATTTCAACAACTATATCATCAGTAACTTCTACATACGAATTAGATCTTGATAATGTAACATTATAAGTTCTATTATCAATAGTTAATACTATATTAAAACTATAGTTACCTCTACTACCACTAACACTATTTAATTTAACTTCTCCACCTTGTAATTTAGCAGTAGAAATATATTCATTAATTTTACTAGATTCTCCTACTTGAATATATACAAATCTATCATGTTGATATTTATCTTCTAATACAATACCATCAGCATTATATTCTTTAACACTAGTTCCACTACCTTTAAATGCTCTTTCATTAACATATACATCTTGAGGTAAATATATTTCATCTAGTCTATAACAATCTCTAAATGCTGAAGAACCAATTTCTTTTAATTGACTATTAGCACTTATATTTACTTTTTCTAATGAACTATTACTTCTAAAAGCATGTCCACCTATTCTAACAACACTATCAGGAATTGTAACTTCTTTTAAATTACATTCTTCAAATGTATTACCTTTTATTTCAGTAATACCATCAGGTATATTTATTTCTTCTAAATTAGATGCATACTGAAATGCTTGACCTCTAATTTCTTTTATAGTATCAGGTAATACTACTTTTTTTATTGTTTTAACATTAGCAAAAACTTCACCTCTAATACCTACTACTGGTTTATTATCATATTCTGAAGGTATTTCTATCTCTTCATCATTTTCCATCCATCCAATAGTATAAAAACGAATAACATATCCTTCTAATGTTGAATCATATTCATATATAGTATGTGGTGTTCTAAATAAGAATAAAGATACTACTATAGCAACTAATGTAATAACTACCCTAAATATTTTATAACCACCATTATTTATCTTACCAGTCATTACAGTAGAAACTATATAACCAATTTTTTCATCTGGTCTAGATTTTACTTCTTTATGTAAATATTTTAATAAGTTATATTTTTTTACTGAATTAAAATATATTATTGTTACTACTAAAAATACTACTATAAGAATTCCTGTATATGCATGGAAGAAGAATAAAGAAACACATATAAATAATATGATTGCATAAATTATACTAAATATATTTTTTCTTCTTTCTATAGCAGCTATTGATATATTAGTACTTTCTCCTGTTTTGCTAATTTCTTTTTGTATTATTTGATCTACCATTTGTTCTTCGGTTAAGTTATAACCAAATATGCTTGAAGCACCAAGTGGTTTACCTTCACTAGCAGATGGTAATTTTAATACACTGCTTTGTTCTGCAGCAGCAATTTCTGATGTGGTAAACTTTTGACCACAACTTGTACAAAATGAATTCCCCGGTAAAATAAGAGCTCCACATTTAGTACAATTATTCTTTTTAACAACTGTAGTATTTGTCATATTTTTAATATTTCCTCCTCTTTTAGAACTGATAACAGCTGATAATGGAAATCCAATAAATCCACCAACAAATATAGATACAACATCTAGTCCTATTGATAATCCAGGGGCAACAAACGAAAGTATTATCATAACAATTGCCCTAATCCAAAATGCTTTCCAAAATACTTTCTTTTGGCTAACTTTATCAGTTCCAAATATTAAAGATATTGGTAAACATAAAAATCCCGCCGAGTGCAACGATAACATTAAATGCATCATTAACGCTTCTATTGGTCCAGCATCACCTAAATCATCTGCAAATACTAAGACTGGAATAGCCAACAATGATAATAAAGGCAAATATTTTTTTATCTTATCTTTCATACACTACTCAACTCCATTATTACTATATAAAGTATATCACAATATGTTATTCATAAAACAAAAAAACTAGACATTTAATCTAGTTTTATTTTTTTATAAAAACACCACCATAAGGACTTACCATTCCTGGCTTACTTTTCTTTAAAGTATATACTTTATCACTATCCCTATATTCTTCAGGAACTATAAATTGATGTTCTTCAGGAGTTCTATTAACTACAACAAAAGCTCTATCTTCACCATGTATTCTTTCAAAAGCCATATAATTAACATTAATATCATGTACTCTTAATTCAGCTTCATACATAAAGTCTTCTTTTCTCCTAATAGCACCTATTATCTTAAAGAATTCTAATAATTCAGTATCAGGATTATCCCAAGGCATTGGTTTTCTATTATCTAAATTACCTATTCCTTGTACTCCAATTTCATCTCCATAAAATATTGATAAAATACCTGGCATAAAAGCCATACTAAATACATAAGCCATATATATTTCTTTAGCTTTCTTATACTGTTCTTCTGTTAAACCATATCTTTGAGCTTTATCATGATTTTCATCTAATAAATTCCAAGGCCATTTACCATGATAATTAAATATACTAGGATCCCATAAATTAATTCCTCTAGTCATATCATGCGTAGAAGTAAAATTCATAGCAGTATTTAAAGTATCAGTAGGATAACTCATCTTTATTTCTCTTATCTTATGAGCTAATTCATCAGCTTCACCATATCTAAAATATCTTATTAAAGCTTTAACAAAGTTATAGTTCATTACTGAATCCATACCTTTACCACTCTCTATATAACCTCTACCCATATACATAGGATTCTCCCATACTTCTCCAAGTATAAATCCATCCTTTTTATTTCTATGTACTGCTTTTCTAATTAATTCTATATAATAATCAGTTAATTCATCAGCAACATCTAATCTTAAACCATCTATCCCACAATTAAACCACTGATCTATAACTCCATCTTTACCAGTAATATATTCTTGCCATTCTCTAGAATGTCCATCACATACAGGTAATGTATCAAATCCCCACCAATAATGATAATAAGTCATCCCATCAGGTCCCATATGACTTTTAAAGAATTTTGAATACTTTCTACCTCCGTAGTAAGCACCCCTATCATTTTCTCTCTCTATCCATTCTTTATTTTGATATCTATTAAAATACTTACTATCACTACCAGTATGATTAAATACTGCATCCAGTACTACTTTCATTCCTCTTTTATGAGCTTCATTACATAACTCTTTTAAATCTTCTAAAGTACCTGCATAAGGATCAACTTCTTCATAATCAGAAGCATCATATCTATGAGTAGATTGTGAATAAACTATCGGACTCAAATACAAAATATCTATACCTAATGATTCAATATAATCTAACTTCTTAGTAATCCCTTTTAAATCTCCACCATAAAAATCATTATTCCATATATTATTTTCATCACCACATACAACAATTGGTTCATCCCAACTTTTATGTATATGACGTCTAGGCATAGGTTTCATTTCTTCTTCACTACCACGATAGAATCTATCTACAAATATATGATACATCATTCTACCCTTAGCCCAATCAGGTGCTTTAAAATTAACACTCATTTTAAACATCTCATCAAGCATAATACCATCTACACCAATAATATCTTCATTCTTAATAAATCTTCTAAATCCATCACATTTATATGAAAAATAATATTGATATATAGCCCTGGTTTCTAAAAATATATCTTCTTCAGTTTCAAAATAAACAATACCATCTTTATTTTCCTTATGTTTCAATTTAACAGGTATTAAATCTCTACCTTTTTGCACACAAAAATAAACATCTTCAAACCATCCATCTTTCATTGGTACTTCTAAAGATATTTTATATTTACATCCATTATCTAAACATTCAATTTCATTTATCTTAAATTTATAACCCTCTGTCATACTTTACTCCACTCTCATACTATAAGCATATCAAATATAAGTAAAAAAAGCCAAGAAAAAAGAAGGATAATTAATCCTTCAGAAAACAAGAACAGCAGAATATTTTTTTTAAAACTTAAGAGCTATATATTAAATAGAAAGGTATGATGAATATTTTTTACAAAGGTAAGTAGAGAGTCTTTGTAAATATCTTAGCTCTTAATAAAAATTTTCTGCGAAAACATGAAAATCATAAATTAAAAATTTATGATGGTTTAGATTATATATGATGTCTTAATATTAGTCAAATTTATCTATCATTTTTTAAAAAAACTTTTTTTACACAAAAAAAGTAGCAATTAAGCTACTTTTCTTGAAAACATTTCACTATTTAAAGGCATCATATTTAACATATTTGATTCCATAAATGCTTTAGCATCATTATATTCTAATTCTCTTTTAGTCATTCTATACATACTTATACACATATAAGCTAA
>JAZOOK010000016.1:0-1896 GCA_045654965.1 Candidatus Coprovivens sp.
GATATATCTTTATTTGGATCTTCAGATTCTAAGAATAATAATTGTGCACATATAACGTCTGCCATTGCAGTATGAACTGGACCACTTAAATATATTATTCTATCTTTTAATAATCTAGAATATATATCAAATGCTCTTTCACCTTTGTCTGTTGATTCTATAACTGTTGGTATTAATGCACTGTTTGTTACTAAATCTCCATTTTCATTTACATAAGTATTAGTTAATATATTGTTCATAATCATTCTCTCCTTTATATTTTTATATTTTAATATTCATAATTACAAGCTGAACAAGACCCAATATAGTGAACTAGATTAGTATCTTGCTTATTGTAGTGTTCTAGATATTCATAAGCACCACATCTAGGACATTGTAAATGTTTAATGTGTACTATATATGGATTAGGATTTGTATCTAATCTTTCATCTCCTACTGGTATTGTTATACCTTCATCATTAGTTTTGCTATTAACAGTAGTATCAGGTTGCTCAACAACTACTGGTTCTGATGCAGGTTGTGTCTCTTCTATAATAGTAGTGCTATTGTCTATATTGGTAACGCTATTATCAATGTTAGTAACACTATTATCTATATTAGTGACACTGTTATCAATGTAATTGTTAACTATTGTTGGTTGTTGAGGCTCTTTTGTTTCTTCAACCACTTCTTGTTTTTGTTTTTCTTCTTGACTTTCAATAAGTCTATCTGTTGATTGTATTGTTGTATTAACATTAACACATGCACTAACAAGAATGCCACATAAAAGAATAGCTGTGCATGTTGCTAATGCAGATAAACCTTTCATTGCAATACACCTCTATTCTTTATTTAGTTTGCCTATTTCTTTATATAGATTTGTTAATGCTTTTTCTTTTGAAAGTATATCTTCTTGTAGCTTCGCTATTTCTTGTTTAATCATTTTTTCTGATACATTATCTTCATTAGTTGTACTAGTTGTAGTCGTATTATGACTATTTACATTACTATTATGACTATTTGTATTGTATATGTTATAAATTGTTTTGTTGTCAGTAGAAGGTGATGATTTCTCATCACCTTTAGCTACATCTTTAAGAAAGTGCATGCATAATACAAAAGTCCCCGATAATATTAGCGCAGCAACTATCATAATACTTACCTCTATTCTTCGTCGTTTATTGCTTCTTGCACTAACGGTTTTAAGCTAACACCTATGTTTGATTGACCAACTAACTCACTTGCTAATTCTTTTCGCTCTTGTTTTGTTAATGTTACTTTAAGTCCTTTTTCTTCTTTATTGTTTAATCTGGCAGCTTTCATTCTGCTTAATACTTTTGTACATTTGTCTAATAATGAACAAGGTAGCTTTTTTTCTTTTATTTCGGCTTCAAGATTTTCACATTCTTGTTGCAATTGTTCTTGTTGATTTTTTAAATCTTCTACCCATTCAAGCATAACTATCATTTCGTTTTCTAAATCTTTTTGATCTAATTCTAATTGCGCTATCTTAGCTTCTAATCTTTCTATTTCTTTTTTACGTTGTTCTACCTCTTGTTTTGCTATATTTCTTATTTCATCAAATCTACTCATGTTTATCCGCTCCTAATTAATATATATTTTTTATAAAAAACATCCGTCTTTTTCGTCTCTTGTCATTGAGTTATATAAAAACTTCTTACCTTTTTTGATTTGTCTTGATATCCATACTTGATTAGTGCCGTACTTGTCTGCTAATTGTACTTGACTGAAGCCTCCAAAGAAATTAAGATACAATATATCATACATATCTTTATCATAAGCTTTTAATAAGTCAAGCTTTTGCTTTAATAGCTCATGTATCTCTAACTGTTCTATTTCTCTTAACGAATTCTTATCTTCGTATATATTCTCTATCATTTTAGCATTATGTGTATC
>JAZOOK010000017.1:0-2390 GCA_045654965.1 Candidatus Coprovivens sp.
AACAAATAACTTTGCTGGAGAAAATGCAAAAGACTTTATATTTGCCACAATAAATGAAACAAAAGAAGGATATAGAGAATTCTTAAGTGATTTAGAAAAATACGCTAAAGAAACTAATAAAGCAATTTATTATATAGAGTATAAACATATAGATACAGAAGCTGCTTTATATATATTTAATTTATACGAAGCGGATTTTACTTCCAATTGCTATCATGTGGTAGAAAAAGGCAATATTACATTAACTAAATCTTACGTAGATTATACAACTCTAAAATTTCATTTAGAAGATAAAAGATTTTATAGTATTTTAGATTATATAAGTGATAAAAAAGTAAAAGAATATCTTCAAAAAGCTCAAGAAGAACTAGATAATGGAAATCCATCTCCATCATTAAACTATATAAATAAAATATGGAATAGACAAGAAGCAAAGGAATTCTATAATAAGAATAAAGAATTACAAATAATAAAATCTTGGGAACACTTCACTTTTACAAAGGATAAAAGAAAAAGAATAACATATCGTTCATTATTATTCCATCACAATACTAATTACTTTCTAGAAATACTTACAAAAGAATATAATGATGTATTCGAAAAACCAAACGATATGGGAGCATACGAAGTAGTATTCTACTATGTAAAAGATGATATAATATATACATCAGATAAAGTAGATGGAACATATAAAGAAAGATTTAAAATATTATCAGTAGAAAGAACAAGTTTCAAACTATTCGATTATAAATATAAAAAAGAATATACATATACAAGAAGGGTGTAATAATATGAAAAAGAAACTATATACAATAGTATTAATATTAATGACTATACTACTAACAGGATGTAATGACGAATACAAAGGATACTGGTGTACTTATGATGAAACAGCTACAATAGTAGTACTATTTAAAGACGGATACAAAGACGCTGATAGACAAGCAGTAGAAAATAAAGTAGCATCATACGATAATGTAGAATCATCTACATTCTATACAAAAGATGATTATGCTTCTCAAATGGGATTAGATCCAAATACAATGGATATCCATGAAACATATATAGTAACGTTTAACTCTATGGAAGCTATCGGTACATACGTAGAACAACTAAACAAAATGAACGGAGTACTAAAAGCAGAACAAAGTTATGCTAAAAACAACATAGCACTTTATAACATCCAAGGATTCGGTAAATATACATTCACTAACTCAGACGAAGCAAAAGAAGAAGATTTAGAAACAGGTAAATACAAAGAAAAAAATGGTGTAATAATATTTACTCCAGACAACAAAGACTTACAACAAAAAATGCTATATCCTAAAGATGACTACTTATGTGGAGATGCAGCATGTAACAAAATATATGCTAAATCAAACTCTACATGTACAACAGAAAAATAAAAGCCAAATAAGGCTTTTTTCTTTTTAAAAATAACCAAAATAAGATATAATATAAAAGGAGTTGATCTATATGAAATTATTAAAACCAACAATATATCAAAAAGACGTTTTCACTATAAATTATGATAAACTTCATAAACAAAACATTAAAAATTTATTATTTGATATAGATAACACTATAGCTAGTGGTAAAGACAAATTACCAAGTAAAGAAATAATAGAATTATTTAATAATTTAAAAGAAAAAGGTTTCAATGTATTTATAATTACAAACGCACTAAAAAAGAGAGCATCTAGATTCAAAGAAAAACTAAATATTAAAACATATCATTTCTCAATGAAACCATCATCAAGAAACTATAATAAACTTATTAAAGAAAATAACTTAAATATAAAAGAATGTGCTGCTATAGGCGATCAAATATATACAGATGTAAAAGGAGCCAATAAACTAGGTATATTAAGTATCCTAGTAGATCCAATATCTAATTACGAATTTATAACTACAAAAGTAAACAGAATAAAAGAAAACAAATTAATAAACAAAACAAAAATAATTAAAAAGGGTGAGTATTATGAGTAAAAAATGTATAGGTTGTGGAACAATATTACAATCAACTAACCAAAACGAAAAAGGATATATAAGAGAAGACAAAATAAAAGATTCTTCATATTGTGAAAGATGTTTTAAAATAATTCATTACAACGAAAGAATAGTAACTAATTTAGATAACATAAATGAATATATATTAAAAGAAGTAAACAAAAAAGCTAAATATGTATACTTTCTAGTAGACTTACTAAACATCAATAACGAAACAATGAATACATTCAAAGAACTAACAGTTCCAAAAACATTAATAATAAGTAAACTAGATATAATACCTAAATCAATTAAAGAACAAAAAATAAAAACATGGTTAAAAGATGAATATGGCATAAAAGAAGAAATATTATTCCAATCTTCTAAAAAGAATATAAATA
>JAZOOK010000018.1:0-2863 GCA_045654965.1 Candidatus Coprovivens sp.
ATTCTATATAGCTATTTATCTAACGAAGAATATATAAATCCATATTCCATAGGAACAAATAATACAAAACCAAATATAAATTATCAAGATCTATATGACTATCTAATATTAACTTTAAAAGAAAAACTATTTGATATGTCCTTAACAGATATAATAAAATATTTAATAAAAGAAGGTTTCTATCAACATGTCCAAAACTACTTAATATCAGATTTTAATTATTATTATTTATATTTTGAATATACAGACTTACAACATTACATACAATTAAAAAAACTATTTAAAAAACCAATAACTATTATAGAAGATACAAAAGAAAAACTAGAAAAACAATTCATAGGTGAAAAAATAATATCTATAATAAAACAACACCCAGATTTAATAGATTTAGATTGGGAAGACTTATATCAAATAATATCTTCTATGGAAGAATTTTCTAATTATTCTAGTGAATTCTTAGAAAGTGCAGCTAACTACGTAGGATATCAAAAATATAAATTATTAAGATTTTATAAAGATGAAAAAAATGCAAAATCATTATTAATATGATAGAATGAATTACAGGTGATAACATGAAAAAAAGAATAATTAATTTAATAATAACTTTAATAATCGGAGCATTAATATATTACATAACACTACCAGCAATAAATTTAAATAATATGGGATTCTATATGTATATATTCACATTATTATTTATATATGGGGTATTAGATGTAATTTCATTTACTAAAGCACCACAATTATTAAGAAATGGTAAACTAATAACAAAAGGCGAAACATCTCCATTAATGATGTTTATTATTGGTTTTATAGTTATAGTATTCATTGGGATTAATGTAGTTAATTTCTTTTGTTCTCCAGTATTCAATGCTAAAAGTTATCAAACAAGAATAGCAGTAGATGAAACAGGAAACTTTACAAAAGATATAAAAGAAGTTAACTTCAACCAACTACCATTACTAGATAGAAATTCATCAGAAGTATTAGGTGATAGAGTAATGGGGCAAATGAGTGAACTAGTAAGTCAATACTATGTATCAAACCTATATACTCAAATTAATTACAACGATTCAATAATGAGAGTAACACCTTTAGAATATGCAGATGCAATAAAATGGCTAACAAATCGTAAAGAAGGTATAGTAGGATACATTACAGTAGATAGTGTAGACGGCGAATCAAAACTAGTAAGATTAGATAAAGGTATGAAATATTCAACTAGTGCTTTATTTAATGAAAAACTACAAAGAAAACTAAGATTCGACTATCCAACAGTTAATTTCGGTGAAATATCATTTGAAATAGATAATGAAGGCAAACCATTCTATATCGTAACAACTCTAGATTATACAGCAGTAGGTCTAAAAGCAAGAGTAAGTGGAGTAATTATATTTGATCCAGTAACTGGAAAATCACAAAAATACTCTAAAGACGAAATACCTACATGGGTAGATATAGCATATTCACCTGAACTAGTAATAGAACAAATCGATAATTGGGGAATGTATAAAAATGGTTACTGGAATAGTATCTTTGGTCAAAAGAATGTTGTAAATACTACAGAAGGATATAACTATCTTGCAATGAATGATGATATATATTTATATACAGGTATTACAAGTGTAGTAAGTGATGAATCTAACTTAGGTTTCATATTAACAAACATGAGAACTGGAAAAACAGTTTATTATGCGGTACCAGGTGCAGAAGAATATAGTGCAATGAGCAGTGCAGAAGGCCAAGTACAAGATATGGGATACACATCAACATTCCCACTATTAATAAATTTAAAAGGAAAACCAACATATTTAGTAAGTTTAAAAGATTCAAGTGGCTTAGTAAAAATGTATGGATTTGTAGATGTTCAAGACTACCAAAAAGTTGTAGTAACAGATGCATCAAAAGGAATAATAGTAGCAAAAGACAATTATCTAAAGAGTATTAAACAAGAAGTTAATGAAGATGAATTAGTAAAAAAAGAAATAACAATAAAAACAATCACATCAGCTAATATAAATGGATATACTTATTATTATATTTATGACGGAACAAATAAATATAAAGTAGCAATTACATTAAGTGATAATTTACCATTTATTAGTAATGGAGATAAAATAACTATTGGTTATTATGAAACTGATTCAAAAGTAATAGAAATAGAAAAATTATACTAAGTACTCTTATGAGTACTTTTTTCTTTATAAAAAATAAGAGGTGAAATATTATGAATAACAGAACTGGAGAAATAATAGAAAAATATAGAAAAGAAAGAGGACTTACACAAGGCGATTTAGCAAGAAAACTAGGTGTAAGTAATTCAGCAATAAGTAAATGGGAACATGGCAGTAATCTACCTGATATAACTCTTTTAGAACCATTAAGTGAAATATTAGGTATAGATAAATTAATACTATTTACATCAGAAAATGAAGCTAAAGAAGATACATCTGAAAGAATTAAATCTATCAAGAAAAATAATCTTATTAAAACATCCATAACTATTTTATTATTTCTTCTATCTGTTATTTTTACAAACTACGCATCTTATAAAATATATACTCATAAATTAAATCAAATAGAATCATCTCAAACAGAAGTATATAGATTCTATAGTAAAGACGAAGAATTCTTCATAAATGGATATCTTATCTTCAAAAACGACGAAAGCATAGTAGTATTCGATCAATTAAACTATCAAAATATCTATTCAAATAAAACAAAATTAAGTCAAAATAAAGGTGATATAAAGTCGGTGGAGTTACGTTTATATGCAAATAATAAAAGAATATCAAATATGTATTTAGAAAATAATAAAAACACTGACTCTATAAATAAAATATTAAGTACCTTAAATAAAAAT
>JAZOOK010000019.1:0-1518 GCA_045654965.1 Candidatus Coprovivens sp.
TTAGGAGATAAATATAAAGAATTAGGTGTAGAATTAGATTTTAATATTACTAAGTTAGATTTTGATAGAGAAAGATATAAAAGAGTTAGAAAAGATATAAATATAGCTGGTGATACCTTTTTTGAAGAAGAATTTAATCAAAAAGAATTTATAATTAATTCTTTAACATTAGATAAGATGAATATTAAATTAATGAATAATTTTTTAAGATCTATAACTTCATTATATTTTAGAACACCAAATATAACATTAGATGTTACTGATATTGATCCTGCTTCAACTACTGATGATGAATTTAATGAATGGTTGGAAAGTAGAAGAAAAGAACATATATATAAGAGTAATGATTATGTATTATGTTTATTTGAAGTATATGTATTTTGTTATTATGGGTTATGTTGTAAGTTATTTAAGAATGGTTATTTTGGATTAGATTTAGATAATTTTGATATTGATGTTAATTATATATATTTACATATAAATAATAAGATTGCTAAGTTGAATGGAAGAAAGACTAATGAGTTATCTGTTCTTCAAGGACAATTGAATAAAGGGAATAATGATAAAGCAAATAAGACTAGACAAAATATTACTTTAATAGAAGAAGAATTGAAAGAGTATCAGGAATTATTAACAATGTCTTTAGAAGATATGTTAGCTAGTGATATAGTTAATAAATTTATTTATGAATCGATAAGAAATGCTGTTGTTCATCAACATTGTAGTATGTCTGAAGATAAGAGGAGTATTATTATAAAAGATATTGATCATGATAATGGGAATGTTTGTACTTTTGCTGCTACAGTTGATAAACAAGTTATTTTTAATATGATAAGAGAATCAAATGTTGCAATATTTTTAGGATTATTAAGTGATACTTACGAAAAAATTAAAGCTAAGATGTTATTAAAGTTTAAATCAGTTATTGATATGATGTATACTAGTGATAGTGAGTATTTAAAACAATATATTAAAGATGTTCAAGAAAGTGAACCACATAAAGCGGTAAAACCTTAGGAGGAGTTTATATGAGTATTAGATTTAGAAAGAGTATTAATTTAGGTGGAGGACTTAAATTAAATTTAAATAAGAAATCAGCAGGATTGAGTTTTGGTAGTAAGGGTGCTAGATTTAGTATGAATACTGATGGTAGAAAGACTACTAGTATTGGTATTCCTGGTACAGGATTATATTGGACTAAATCTGGTGATGGGAAACTAACACCATGGAATATATTTACTTTAATATTATTAATTCCATTTATTATTTTATATTGGTTATTACAATTGTTATTATGGCCATTTAAAAAGTTATTTAAAGCAATAAAGAAGAATAAAGTATTAACAGCATTTATTACTTTATTATTAATAGTTGGAATACTTGCATTTAGTTTATTATTTATAGATAAGATTAAGATAACTAGTGGTAATGAAATAAGATATATTTCTTTAGATAGTGATGTCTCTTGGATAGATGATAATTCTATTACTTGTCATGATGAAAGTTATACTTATTTAA
>JAZOOK010000020.1:0-12467 GCA_045654965.1 Candidatus Coprovivens sp.
AGACAATTCCCTAATTTAGATATAACTATGATATGTGATGAAAGTGATGCTACATTCCCTAATCATCATCCAGATCCAAGTGTTCCTGAAAATAATAAAATGCTTATTGATAAAGTATTAGAAGTTGGAGCAGATATTGGATTAGGTTTTGATGGTGATGGTGATAGAGTTGGTTTTGTTACTGAAAATGGTGAATTAATGCCAATCGATTACGCTATGATAGCTTATATTAGAAGTATAAATGATAAAGTTGTTAATAAATCTTATCTATTTGATGTAAAATGTTCTAAAGCATTAGAAGATGAAATTATTAATTTAGGTGGTACTCCTATTTGGTATAGAACTGGTGCTTCTTGGACTAAGTATGGTACTAATAAAGAAAAATTACCATTCGGTGGTGAATTTTCTGGACATATGTACTTTACGGATAGATGGCCTGGATTTGATAGTGGATTATATAACGGATTAAGAATGTTAGAAATATTAAGCAAAACTAATTTAAAATTCTCTAGATTAATAGCTGGTACTAATAAATATTATAGTATTCCAGAAACTAAAGTAAGAGTTACTGATGATACTAAATTTAATATCGTTGCTGATGTATTAAAATACGTTCAAGATAAAAAATATAACTATATCGATTTAGATGGTGTTAGAGTTCAATTTGAAGATGGTTGGGCTTTAGTTAGAGCAAGTAATACAGGACCTAATTTAACTATTAGATATGAAGCTACTACAGAAGAAAGATTAGAAGAAATTAAGAAAGAATTTAATACTGTTGTAGATGATTTACTTGTAAAATATGGAATATAAAAAAGAGGAATAAATTTTATTCCTCTTTATTTTTGTAATAAACATTTACATCTACATTACCAGAGATACCTGGTATTTTTCCATTACTACACATTTGCCAGTATGTGTATTTTCCTTGATAATCAGTTTGCCATGAGTAATGAGCTAGCCATACAGGATAATCTATATCAAACCATACTTTATTTAGGTAGTTTGCACTACTATATAATAGGCCGTCATAACCGGCTTTTTTTACTGTATCTAAGAATGCTTTTGCATTCATACTAGTACTATAAAAACTTTGATTATATTCATGGAATATCGACCAGTTTTCCCAGTCGTATACAATAGGTAAATCTATTTTGTATCCTTTTATTTGTTTTAGTACCCATTTAGCATCTTTGATTGCTTCTTCTTTACTTGAGGCATATGAGTAATAATAAATACCAACTGGTATACCTACTTCATTGAATCCTTTTACGTTATTTATAAATTGACTATCTACAAAGTATTCTTCAGCACTTTTTTTACTACCTACTCTAATAAACGCAAATTCAATACCAGCATCTTTTACTTTTTGGAAATCTATATTTCCTTGCCAACTTGATACGTCTATTCCAATAGCAGTATCTTCTGTTTTATGTTGCTTAATAATATCTTTTATATCTGTTCTTTTAGGTTTTGTATTTGTACTAGAAGAACTAGAAGATGTTACAGGCTTTTTTACTTTTAAAGTAAATGATTTATTAGTTATATTACCAGAAGAATCTGTAGCTTTTAATACTAATGGATAGTTGCCTACTTTACTAGTATTATATTCACCTATTATTTCACATTTAGGATTATCATCTATATCATCTACACAATTTATTTCATTTAAGAAATTTCCTTTATATCCTACTGTTACTGAATATGTATTCCCCATCCATATTGATGGTGGTGTATTATCTACTATGTTTATTGTATATGAATAAGGTACTTTGATATTCTCATCATTGATATATTCAAATCTTACTTTTTTCTTACCTAATATTTTTGTATTAATTTGATAATCATCAATAATTGTTCCATTGATATCAGTTATAAAATCACTAACTTTTACTTCACTATAGAATGCAACATTCATATCTTCTTTTAAATCTACTATAATCGTAGCGTTTTCTAACTTTTCTTCTTCTGATACTTCAGGATGATTTGCATATGCTGGGATTATTATTTTTGTAATTAATAATGTATCTAAAGCAAGATATAGAAGTATTATAAGTAGTAAAACTTTTTTACTTACCGTCTTCGTAGGTTTCTTGACTATCAATTGTGTTGGTTTTAATGCTTTCATCTTCCACCTTGGTACTTTCTATATAATATTTTAAACTATCTAAATCAACAAAATATATATTACTATTTGCTGCATTTATATAAACAGTTACCTTTGAAATATTATTATTTGTTATATATTCTCTAGTTTCATTGTAAATGCATTCACTATCAAATGCATAAGTTTTATTATCTTGAGGATTTAAGTATTTAGCTCTAATTCTATATGGATGTTCATCATTCTTTTTAGGTGATTTAACATCAATATATATATCAGATATTTCAGCTGATACTTTTATCCCACTTTTTTTTAATTCTTTTAGGTCTTTTAAACTTCTTAAAATATTAATTGTTTTATTAGTAGTTAAAATTACACCTATTAAAGAAATAGCAATTATTATGAGAACTTCTTTTAAATGTTCATTGTATATTGCTTGTCCTGGATTTTTAATATTATATTTTATTTTTATTGTGTCATTAACAGTTAATTCTTCTTGTGATTCATCTAATGGTGTAGATAGTATGATATCAGATCCATCTACTTTATACGTTACTGTAGCAAATCTTTGATTATTTTGAGCGCTATAATCTATCGAAAGGATTTTTGCTTCGGTATTAACTGCAATAGTTTCTAAATAAGTGTCTCTAATATATAATCCAATTGCAAATACTACACCAATCATACTTGCTAATGTAACTATCATTATTACTATATTAAATTTATTTTTTAATTGATTTTTCATACTAACACCTATCTTTAATTATTATCCCCTACTTAGTTAATTATATCATAAATATGTCATAAAAAAAGGATTACTAAGTAATCCTTAAATTGCTTCACCGTCTAGGCTGAAACTTTTTGCGTCAGTTATTTTAACATCTATTATTTGACCTATTTTGTCTTTAGCATTAATTACATTAACTAGTTTCATAGTATCAGTATATCCAAATACTTTGTTTGGATCTTTTTCACTTACACCTTCAATAAGTACAGGTACTACTTTATCTAGATATGCTTTATTAGCAGCGTTGCTATATGAATTAATTACTTCATTTAATTTATATAGTCTTTCTTCTTTAGTTTTCATATCTATTGCATCTGACATTTTTGCTGCAGGTGTTCCTTCACGAGGACTATAGATAAATGTAAACGCACTATCATATTTACAATGATTTACTACATCTAATGTTTCTTGATAATCTTCATCAGTTTCGTTAGGGAAGCCTACTATGATATCTGTTGTTATTGAACAGTTAGGTACTGTATTTCTTATTTTGTCATATAGTTCGATGTATTCTTCTTTAGTATATCTTCTACCCATTAATTTTAGTATTCTAGAAGAACCTGATTGTAGAGGTAGATGAATGTAAGGCATTATATTTTCTTTTTCTGCTATTACCTTAATCATTTCATCTGTAAAGTCCCATGGATGAGATGTAACGAATCTTACTCTTGCTATCCCTATTTCACTTACTTTAGATAATAGTTCTGCAAATGATAGTTCTGAATCCAATTCTTTACCATATGCATTAACGTTTTGACCTAGTAATGTTATTTCTTGGTAACCTTTATCTTTTAGTTCTTGTACTTCTTTTAGTATTTCAGAACTTTTTCTACTACGTTGTTTTCCTCTTGTATATGGAACTATACAGTAAGTACAAAATTTGTCACAACCATATTGAATGTTTACCCATGCTTTTATTTCTGAATCTCTTTTATATGGAATGTTTTCATATACTTTTCCTTCACATGAATATACTTGAATATTTTGTTTTTCTTTTCTTTCAAGAATTAAATCTTGTAATTCATGAATGTTGTGTGTACCGAATACTATATCTACGTATGGATGTTTTTTCATTAGTTCTTCTACTACGTTTTCTTCTTGAGCCATGCAACCACAAATACCGATGATTAAGTCTTTGTTGTTTTTTTCTTTTTCGTGTTTACATCTACCTAAGAATCCATATAACTTATCATGAGCATTTTCTCTAATAGCACATGTGTTTAGAATTACTATGTCTGCTTCCGTTAGTTCTTCTGTACTAGTGAAACCTAATGTTTCTAGACGTGCTGCTATTTCTTCACCGTCATGAACATTCATTTGGCAACCATATGTTCTTAAAAAATATTTTTGATTTTTAAATGTATTAGCATCGTAGTTTTGATCTAGTGTAACGAATTCTATTTCGTTTTTTGTTCTTTTACGTGCTTCATCTAAGTTTGGTAATTTCATAATAATCACTTCCAGTTACTAATTATAACAAAAAAGTTCAATAAAAAAAAGGCTTAGTAGCCCATTGAACCTTCTAAAGATTCATCATTATCAATAAATTCTTGTACATTTATTTCACGATATTCTTCTTTAGTATCTCTTATGATAATTTTTTCTATTCCGCTATTGATAATTGTTCTTTTACACATTGCACATGGCATTGATTTTTCTACGTATTCACGTGTTTTAGCATCTACACCTACTATGTATAAAGTTGCACCAATTGTATCTCTACGAGATGCTGATATTATAGCATTTTGTTCTGCGTGTACACTACGGCATAGTTCGTATCTTTCTCCACGAGGAACATTAAGTTTTTCTCTAATACAGAATCCTACATCTGTACAATTTTTTCTTCCTCTAGGAGCTCCGTTGTATCCTGTTGAAATTATTTCATCGTTTTTTACGATTACTGCTCCCCAACATCTTCTTAGACATGTAGCTCTTTCTGTTACTGTTTCAGCTATATCTAAATAATAATTTGTTTTATCTAATCTACCCATTCTAATCACCATATTAATTATATCAAGTAGTTTTATTTTATAAAAGAAAAAAAGTAGACTTTTTGTCTACTTTGATTAATCTATTGGATTTCCGCAAGAAGGACAAATGCTTGTTCCTTCTACTATCATTATTCCGCAACTATCACAGAATTTAGTGTCTCCATTTTCTGCTACAAAACCTTTTAGTGCTTCTTCTTTTATTTCTGCCATTTCAGCTTCAGTAGTTTCTATTGGAGCCGGTGCTGGTTCTGCTACAGGTGTAGTTTCTACAGCTACAGGAACTGCTTCTACTGCAACTGGTGTTGTTTCTACAACTACAGGAGCTGCTTCTACTACTACTGGAGTTGGTTCAACTACTGGTTGTTCTTCTACAACTGGTGTTGCTTCTACTACAGGTTCAGTTACTGGGACAGGTTGTTCAACTACTGGTGCAACTTCTGCTACTGGTGCAGGTTGTTCTACTACTGGAGTTGGTTCAGCTGGCGCTTCTACAACTACAGGAGTTGCTTCAACTACTGGTTGTTCAATGGTTGGAGTTTCTATTACCGGTGTTGGTTCTATTACTGGCTCTGCAGCAACTGGTGTTGGTTCTTCTATAGGTACTTCAACAACAGGAGTTAGTTCAGCACTTCCTAAATTTAATTCAACTTTTATTTCTTCAATAATTGGAACAAGTGGTGTTTCTTCAACTACTGGAGTTGGTTCAACTACTGGTGCAACTTCTGCTACTGGAGCAGGAACTTCGACAACTGGTGTTTCTGGTGTTTGGCCAGGAACTTGAATTACAGGTGTTGGAGCACTTAATGGTGGTAGTATCGGTTCTACTGCTAGAGCAACTTCTGCTACTGGAATAGCATCAACTACTGGTGCTGGTGCAACTACTGGTTCTGCAATAGCAGGTTGTTCAACCACTGGAACAGGTTCTACTACAGTTTGTTCAACTACTGGAGCAGGAGCTTCAACTACTGAAACTACTTCTGTTATTGGAATAGTTTCAGTTGCTGGTGCAACCTCTTCTACTGGTGCAGGTACTTCGACAACTGGAGTTGCTTCAACCACTGGTTGTTCTGTTTGTTTTATTTCTACAATACCAGGCATGTCTGTTTCTTCTTCAACTTGTGCTTCTTGTGGTTCTACAGGTGCTGGTTGTTCTGGTATTTCTTTATTTTGATTTTCAATTATTTCTTGAGGTATTACTATTTCTTGTTGTGGAATTATATCTTCTACTTTATCGTCAGTCGCAGGTACTTCTACTAAAGGAACTTCTTCTACTGCAACTGGTGTTACTGGTTGTTGTACTGGAGTAGCTACTTCTGCTACTGGAACAGTTTCTGTTACCGGAATAGTTTCTACTACTGGTGCAACCTCTGCTACTGGTGCAGGTACTTCGACAACTGGAGCAGGTGCTTCTACAACCGTAACCGGTGCTTCTACTACTGGAGCAGGTGCTTCTACTACTGGTTGTTCTACAACTGATGTTACTTCTGCTACAGGTTGTTCAACTACTGGTGCAGTTTCTGCTACAGGTTGTTCAGTTACTGGTGCAACTTCAACAACTGGAGTTGCTTCAACTACTTGTTGTTCTACCACTGGAACTACCTCTGCTACTGGAGCAGGTGCTTCGACAACTGGAGTTGCTTCAACTACTGTTTGTTCTATAACAGGTGTTACTTCTGAGATTGGAGTTGGTGCAGATTCTACACTAGGTGTTTCTACTACTGCTGTAGCATCAACTTGTGGAACTTCTGCTGTTGAAACAGCTTCCGTACTTATAGTTTGACCTGTACCTAGTTCTTGTTGAACTACTTCTGTTACTAATCTTGTGATTTCATCAGTAATATCATTTCCACCTTCAAATATTTCTTCTGCATTAACATTTAATGCTACTTGTTGTTCTACTTGTGGTGTTGGTGTATCAACTACTGCTGCAGTTTCTGCTGCTACTTCATTAACATTTTGAATTTGCATTTCTGCTAAAGGTACCTCAACTTGTTGTGGTTCCATATTTGGAGTAGCTCCGGCACTGAATACATTATTTGTTTGTATTTCAGGATTTTGTTGTACCTCCGTTACGTTAGTTTCTGTAGTAGTGACTGCATTTTGTGTTTCTTCTACTGGTCCCACTATAATCACATCCAATCTTTTTATTCTTATTTATACATAGTTCCCTATCTTATATTTTTTATTATAACATAAAAACTTTGTTTATGAATTTTTTTTCAATAAAAAAGCGCTTATTTAGCGCTTTAGTTCTTTTATTTTGTTTTTTAAATCAAGTGCTGCTAAGTATCTAGCACTTGTTATGTTCTTTTCTTCGCTAGTTAGCTCAGCAAGTGTTTTTCCTGTTTCTAGTTCAAAAATAGGATCAAAGCCGAAGCCATTAGTACCTCTAGGAGATACTATGTTTCCTTTTAAGATACCTTCTCCTACTACTATGTTTGTTCCATCATAGTAAACTAAATTACATATTACTTGTGCCTGTTTATTATGATTGTTTGATAACTTAGATACCATAATATTATTTCTTTCTTCATCAGATGCATCTTCACCTGCAAAACGATGGGTTAATACTCCTGGCCATCCTTCTAAAGAATCTATACAAATACCTGAATCATCTGCTATTACTGGTATTTTAGTTAATTCATATATTTCTTTTGCTTTTTTCAAAGCATTTCCATAAAAAGAATTAGCATCTTCTTCTACTTCTATATCTACATTAGCTTCTTTTAAAGATACTATTTCTTCTTCATCGAATATACTTTTTATTTCTTTTATTTTGCCTTTATTATTACTTGCAAATATCATATTAATTCTCCTTTTTTTAATGTATTTTCTTTTGATGGTAAATATGGAATTATAAATTCTTCATATTCTTTTAAGAAACTTGTTGCTACTAAATGAATAAACTCTTTTACTAATTCTTCATCAAAAACATTTAATACAGTTTCTGGTATAGTGTAACTGTCATCTATAAATATTTGAGTTCTATTAATTATTTCAGTTATTTTAGTATAATCTACTTCTTCTATTCCTGGATTATTAAAATCCGAATTGGCGTATTTTAATAATTCATTTGAATCGAATAAAGTACCAAAGTGTTCTAATAATAATTTATTTAAAATAGTATAATCACTATAGATACTTAGTGGAGATGTTCCTGTCCAAAATATCTTATCTAATACAACTTCATTATTCTTTAATATATGTATTGTATGAGATTCCTTTTCTTTGGCGGCTACAGTCCCATCTTCTTTTAATGATATAAATGTTTTAGGAAATAAATATGAGAAAAATAAACGATCTGTATATAAATGAAATAGATAACCCAAGACTGAAATGTCTTTTTTTAGTAAGTCTTTATATTTATTAACAAATATTTGAGGTTCTGGTAATTTTAATACATTATCTTCATTATCAAGATTTCGAAAATGGGTACTTACCTTCTCTTGTCTATTTTTTCTTTTTAATTCCATTTTGTAATCTACTAGCTCTTGGCCGTTTAGATTACTTGGAATTGTCATATCTAGTTTTAGAGAATCAACTATTAGATTTCCTAATAAAAATCTATTAACTTGTTCATTACTTATTTCTACTCCATAGGTAGATTCTATTTCTTTTAATAATTGTTCTGCTGATATAGTATGAATAACAAATGAAGCCATATTATTCCCTCCTTTATTTCACTTGTATTATATCTTATTTTTATTTATAATAAAAATGATTTTTGTTAATGGTGATTATAACCGTTAGTTATGATGTTTGAGGTGGTTTTATGAATATTAATTTAGATTTATATAAGGTATTTTATCATGTTGCTAAGAACAAGAATATTACTAAGGCAGCTAATGAATTAAATATTACACAACCTGGTATTAGTAAAGCTATTAAGAATTTAGAAGAGCAATTAGGTTGTTCACTTTTTATACGTTCTAAATCAGGAGTTATTTTAACTGATGAAGGTAAAGTATTTTATGATCAAATAAAGCATGCTATTGAGATAATAGATAGTGCTGAAGATAAACTAAAGGAAATGATTAATTTAGATTTTGGTTCTTTAAATATAGGTGTTAGTAATACAATAGTAAAAAAATATTTAATGCCTTATATTAAGAAATTTCATGATAAGTATCCTAATATAAAGATAACTATATATACTAATCCTACTATGTATTTAATACAAAGAATGAGACATGGTATTGTTGATTTTGTAATACTTAATATGCCTTATGATATACCTAGTGATATGGAAACGTATAAATTAACTGATATACATGATTGTTTTATTGCTACTGATAAATTTAGTGAATTAAAAGATAAAGTTATTCCTGTTAAAGAATTAAATAATTATCCACTAGTATTAATTTCACAAGGTTCTAATACTAGATATTCTTTAGATAATTTTACTAGTTCTTTAGGTTTTAGTTTTAATCCAGAAATGGATTTATCTAGTACTTCTTTAGTAGTTGATTTTACTAAGATGGGATTTGGTGTTGGAATTGCTACTAAAGAATATTTGGATACTGAGTTAAGTGATGGTACTTTATTTGAAGTTAAGACTGAACCGGAATTACCTACTAGGTATATTGGTGTTATGCACTTAAAACATAAGATTTTGAGTAAATGTAGTCAAGAATTTTTAGATATGTTAAATGAAAAAAAGGAAAAATAGTTTTTCCTTTTTTTATTATTTATTTACTGGAGTAAGTACTTCTTTACCACCCATGTATGGTTGTAATACTTTAGGTACTTTAACTGTTCCATCTTCTTGATAGTTGTTTTCTAATAATGCTATTAGTCCTCTAGGAGTTGCTACTACTGTATTATTTAATGTATGTAAGTAGTATGTTCCTTTTTCTCCTTTTGTTCTAATACCAAGTCTTCTTGCTTGAGCTTCTCCTAAGTTAGAGCAACTTGCTACTTCGAAGTATTTTTGTTGTCTAGGACTCCATGCTTCTATATCACAAGATTTAACTTTAAGGTCAGCTAAGTCTCCACTACAGCATTCTAATTGACGCACTGGAATATCCCATTGTCTAAATAAATCAACTGTTAGTTTCCACATTTTGTTATACCAATCCATTGATTCTTCTGGTTCGCAGATTACGATCATTTCTTGTTTTTCGAATTGATGAACTCTATATAGACCTCTTTCTTCTAGACCATGAGATCCACCTTCTTTACGGAAGCAAGGACTATAAGATGTCATGTTAATTGGTAAGTTTTCTTTCTTTAAGATTTGATCTTTAAATTTACCAATCATTGAGTGTTCACTTGTACCAATTAGGTAAAGGTCTTCACCTTCTATTTTGTACATCATAGCTTCCATTTCTGGGAATGACATAACTCCTGTTACTACATCACTATGAATCATGAATGGTGGAATTGCGTAAGTAAATCCATTATCAATCATGTAATCTCTTGCATAAGCAATCATTGCTTCGTGTAATCTTGCAATATCTCCCATTAAGAAGTAGAATCCTTCACCACTAGTACGACCAGCAGCTTCTTTATCCAATCCGTTGAATGATAATGCGATGTCTGCATGATATGGTATTTCATATTCAGGTACAACTGGTTCTCCGAATTTTTCAACTTCTACGTTTTCACTATCATCTTTACCAATTGGTACTGATGGATCCATTATATTAGGAATTACTAACATACGATCTTTAATTTCTTTAGCTAATTCTTCTTGAGTTTTTTCAAGTTCAGCTATTTCTGCTGCCATTTTAGCGATATCTTCTTTTATAGCGTTTGCTTCATCGATTTTTTTATCTTTCATTAATTTACCGATTTCGCCACTCATTTTGTTTTTTTCTGCTTTTAAAGTATCTGCTTTTGTTTGTGCTTCCCTTACTTTAATATCCATTTCAAATACTTCATCTACTAATGGAAGTTTTGCATCTTGGAATTTCTTTTTAATGTTTTCTTTTACTACATCTCTGTTTTCTCTTATTAATTTAATATCTATCATTTTATATTTCCTCTTTTCTTATATTCATTAATCATATTTTTTGATGGTGTATATATGTTTTTTGGTAAGTCATTTAAATCAAACCATTTCCACTCATCTATTTTAGTTGGTTCCATTACTTTTAGTTCTCCCTCGTACAAGGAGGAGATTACTCCGATTGTTACGAAGTGTCTATCTGGTTGGAACTCATCTGTTGCTGTGAATACTTCTACTTCTTTCAACAACAAGTTTGTTTCTTCTTTTGTTTCACGTATTGCTGTTTCAAGTACTGTTTCTTCGTATTCTTGTTTGCCTCCTGGACATGTCCATGAGTCAGGTTCATATATACCACCAGTATCTATTTGTTTTGGTACTCTATGACCTAATAATATTTTATTATCTTTTAAGAGTAAGACTCCTATACCAGTTTTAATTATCTTATCCATGATGTTTACCATTACCTTTTAGTTTCTCTCTTATGTTTACTTTATAGAAATGGTAGCCATTTTCTACTTTGATAAGTGTTCCACCTATTTTAGCAACGGATCGTTTGCTTTGTTCATTTTCGTTCTTGGAAGTAAATATTACTTCTTCTATACCTAAGTCATTTAAAGCTATCTCTGATAAAAGATTAGATACTATACTACCTATTCCTTTATTTTGATATTCTTTTTTTAAACAACATCCAAAATGTCCTCCTGGTTTAGATAAATCTACTTCATGTTTTAGAGTGGCATATCCTATTGGGGAGACATCATCCATTACCCAATATGTACTTGTTTGTTTTACGCTAGGTCGTAAGTCTATTCCTTCAGCCATTTTGATTCTAGTTTTTTTGAAACTATCAAATTCATATGGTTCAAAGTCACTAGGTACTGGTCTTGCATAAACATTTTCATATCTAGCTAATTCTATTAATAAATCGCAATATTCTTGTCCATCTTCTAGTTCTATTGGTTTTAATGTAATATTCATTATCTCCCCTCCTTTCTAATAAAAAAACCACATAACTTGCTAAGGAGCAAAGTTATGCGGTACCATCCTTTATTTTTCTTAATTTAGATAACGGTCTAATAACCGGCAGGGATTAGCTGCTCTAGAAAGTAGATTCATTTATTTATCCAGTTCCATTTTCATCAACCATGGACTTTCTACGCTTTTTAAATAAACTACTGGTCTTTCTTTAACGATTTATGCATATTATTTTATACTTTTTTTATTATGTTGTCAAATAATTACATATTCATTTTACTAATAGCATATATTGCTAGTAAAACTACTCCAATAGTAGCACATAAGATAAATGCTACTATGGCTGTTAGAATAGTACTACCTTTCGATGGTTCTTCATATTCATCTGATACATAGTTATCAACAAATGGAGCTATTCTTTCAGTATATAATTCATTATTTACTTTATTTATTTCTTCATCATCTTGAGTATCATTAGTAGATAATTTCTTTAGTGATACACATTCATCTATCATATTAATATTTTCTGTTACTAAATCATAATACTTGTTGTATTCATCATAATTAAGATGTTCTTTAATTATTTGACTTATGATAGCTAATAGTGATTTTTTATTAGATGATATTAATGTTAATAATTGTTTTATATCTTTATAGTAA
>JAZOOK010000021.1:0-5589 GCA_045654965.1 Candidatus Coprovivens sp.
TCTTTTTGTTGAAATAATATTGAAATACTCTACCACCTATGAATATTAGAATTAATAACATTAAATTTACAAATCTAAATGATATTAATATTTCAGTTTCTTCTATAAAAATTGAACGTTCAAATATTATTGCCACTATTGCTAAGATTATAGCTACTATTAATGATATTATAAGATTTCTTGTCTTTGTAATAGTTAGTGATTCAGGATCGTAATACACATTATTTTTTTCGTTATATAGTAACTCTTTTGTTTCACCTTTTTTTACTAGTTTACTTATATTACTATTTAGTTTTGTTTTATTAACTAAAAATGTTGTTTGAATAGCATTTCCCCAATATTTAACATCTTCTACTTTAGCAAGTGTTTGTATTGTATTTTTTGTTATAAGTTTTTTATAGATTGTTGTTATTAGTATGCATAGAATAATACCTATTGTATCTGATATAAATAAGCTTACTTCGGCATCTATATTTAGTTCAATAAGAATGTATATTATTGGAATTACAAGTAACCAACATAATGCATAATGTAATAAATTTATTATTGCTGTATTTTTTATTTTCATATTAGTACCCTCTAATTTAATTTATCGAATAGTGATACTACTTCATCTATTACTTCTAAATTATTATTTCTTATATCTGCTACTACGCAACTACTTAAATGACTTTTTAATATTTCGTTGCCTAGACTTTTTAATGATTTATCTACTGCAGATATTTGGATTACTATGTCTTGGCAATAGCGATCATCTTCTAGCATTTGTCTTATACCCTTTAGTTGACCTTCTATTATGTTTAATCTTTTTGTTAGTCTTTTCTTTTCTTCTTCAGTACGATGTGTAGTTCTATTACATTTATTACAGTTTTCGCATTTGTTCATAATCAATCACCAATATTATTATATACCCCCTACCAGTATTAGTAAAGTAATAAAAAAAGACATATTATTTTAGAATACGTCTTTTTTTATTTTTAGGTATTATTAATATTATTATAAGTATTACTCCTATTATATAGTATTTGTATTTTAATAGTATTTTTAGATAATCTGGTTTTATTTCTATATTAAGTATTACATCTTCTGTAGATATTGTTTCTTGGTTGTATGTGTATGTAATAGTACCTATCTTAGTATTTAGTTTATCTTTGTAAGATAGTTCTTTTAATCCATTGTATTCTATCTTGATAAGAGATTTATCGTAGTCTATAGGGAGAAATTTAGTTATGTCTTTAGTTGTTTTTATATCATAGTTTTCTATTTTGGATAGAGATACTGGAATAGATTTTAGTTTAGTATCTTTTTTAGATATTGTTTCTATATTATAAGAATTATCTATGAATTTTATTAGTTCTAATGTATCTAGGACATGGTATGTATTACCTGTATTAGGAGTTGCTCCTAGAGTAATTATTAGTATTTCATGATTATCTGAATTTATTATAGCTGACATACATAGTCCTGCTCCTAGGGTGAAGCCTGTCTTACTACCTAGTATTCTTGATGTATCTTTGCCTAATCTATTGCCTGCTGTTTTTACTGTAGATTTTACTATTTTACCAGTAGATAATGTATATTCTTTTGTAGTATATATTTCTTTGAATTTAGGATTTTTTAAACAATATAATAATAGTTTTTGAATATCTTCAGCTGTACTATAATGTCCTTTTTCGTCTAGGCCATGTACGTTAACAAAGTTAGAATTTGTCATACCTATTCTATCTGTTAGATCATTCATCTTTTTTACGAAGTTATCTATAGAGCCTGATGTAGATATTGCTAGTGAGATAGTAGCATCTGCTCCGGATGGTAAGATAGATGCATATAGTAAGTCTTCATACGTATATGTTTGGCCTGCTTTAAGTCCTGCTATTGAGGCATCCCAACGTACTTTAGATAACATTTCATTAGTTATAGTTACTTCGGCTTGTAAGTCTTCGATTGATTCTAATGCTGTTATAGTAGTAACTATTTTAGTTAAAGATGCTATACTACGTTGTTCATCTGTATTTAGTTCATATAATAATTTATTATCTGTTATATCATATATTAGTGCACTATTATAATGTAGTTTTGGATATGTTAATGCACTTATATATGTTGGAAAGATAAGTAATAAAATAAATATTAATATTTTTTTCATAATTACACCTCGATAGCATTATAGCAAAGAATACGTATCGTTTAAATCGACTGTTAGTTTACTTAGAATTTTTTTTCAAATTCTCCTTTGATTCCTACACCTTCACTTTTTACCATGAATGCATTGAAATCACATTCTTTTATTTTTCTTTCTAATTTAATTAATTCATACTTAGTTAATGCTGTATAGATAATATATGTTCTTGAATCATCATATCCGCCTTTAGCATCCCAGTATGTGAAGTCTCTACCTAATTCATTTTTTATGTAATTATTTATATCTTTAGGATTTTTCTTACAGAAGATAAATGCTGTAGAACATATATTTTGTTCATGCATTTTATCGATAGTTAAACTATCTACAAATGAATACATTATAGAATATATCATTGTAGGTAGACCATACATAATGCCTGCTACAGTAAATGTAACTATATTTATCATAAGACCTAGTTTACCTACTGATAGTTCGTTATTCTTTTTAGCGAAGATAAATCCTATTATGTCTGTTCCACCTGTAGATGCTCCACATGATAGTACTATACCTAATCCTGTTCCTCCTAGTAGACCACCTACTAATACGTTAGTTAAGACATCAGTTACTATAGGTGTTGTAGGTATTAAAGATAACATTACTGTTTGAATAGATGTTACTAGTAAAGTTCTAATAAAGAAAGTTTTACTAATACCTTTATACGCTATAAAGAATAATGGGATATTAAAACAATAATATAAGATACCACTAAAGTCGAAAGTAATGTTTAAGTTAAATACATCTATAACAATACTTCTAATTAATTGTGATATACCTAATAATCCTCCTGTATATAGTTCATTTGGTACTATAAAGATATTTACTGCTAAACAGAACATTAAAGAACCAATAATCATCTTCATAAAATCTTTAAAATTCCATTCTAATAAACCAAATATTTTTTTCATATTTTCAACCTCTTTTCGTGCTTTATCATTTTATCATATTAAAAACTAAAGTAAAGATATTTTACTAAAATAATTATAACATTTTATTTATAAAAAATATTCAAGATAATTTTGCTATTTAGAAAGTCTTGTGATAGTATATGTACCAATCGAGGGGGAATTATTAAATGAGTTCGTTTAATGTTAATGAATTTTTAGAAGAATTAGGTATCAGCGCTAATAAAACTGAATGTGTAAGTCCGGTTACTGGAGAAGTTATTAAGAGAAGTGCTCCTACTAGTTTAAAAGATAGTTTTGCTATAGTTAGTGCTAATTTACAAAAGCATTATGATAGTAGACCAAAACCAGTTATTGAAGAATATGATGAAGCTGATGATTTTGATTTTATAATACCTGGTAAAAATAGACAGGTAGAATTAACTTATGTTTCATCTGAAATAGAATGTAAGTTAATGGTTGAATCTTTATTACAATACTTAGAAATGATGAGTAAAGATTTTAGTCCTAAAACATTATTTGTTGAAAGAGAAAATACTACTATTACTTTTGGTGAAATAGCTCGTAATGGTGAAAGATTAGTTCATGGTACTTTGGGAATGAGTAATGATGGTGTTTTAAGAGCTATATATGAACTAATTAGAGTTAGATTTGCTGATAGTTTTAAAGAACAAGTTTCTGTAGGATTCTATGGTTGGAGTTTATCTCCATTTATTAGTGATGAAACTGATGTAGAGATATCTAGTAATATAGTTACTGATTTAGAATGGATACAAAATGAAAAAGATTGTATTCAAGAAAGAAGAAAACAAGGAAAAGGATTATTAATTTAATCCTTTTTTTATTGTAATAAAAAAGGAAGTATTAACTTCCTAATATGTTACTGAAACTAGTACGTAGTTATTATTTACTTTTTTGAATGTATAAGTATATGTTCCTAGTTTATCATTTGGTGTCATATAGAATAATTCTTCTGGTTGATTTTTATATTCGTGACCACAACCTGTATCATACAATTCTGCTTCAAATATTGGATTTTTATTAGAATTCATATCTTCGATGTTTTTATAATATGGTTTTGTATCATAACCTACATCGCCACGTTTATTGATCGCTTTTTTTACTTCTACTGTGTAGATATCTCCTTTGTTTTTGATTGAAGTTATTCTATTAAATGATTGATAGAATTCTCCTCCATGGCCAAAGCATTCAAATTCTTTTTTGTCAGCTTTATAATCACATACTACAAATGTTACATCATAATTTTCAGGATTTTTTATTGTTTGACCAAGAGTATTTGTTAGGAATGTATTGATATCATCTAGTTTATATATTCCATCATCAGTAGATGGCATATTTAATGTAGCAAAATCAAATAAGTCTTTATCACTAATTTTAGATGTATCTTCTATTTTACCTAATTTTAATAAACTATTTAATTGACCTATTGTTTCTTCTAAAATGTCTATTTCATTTATTGTTATTTCTTGTTGTTCATTTTTTTGTGATGTTTCGTTAGTTAATGCATCTTGATTTTCTTTTACTGTAAGATATGCTCCTACTTCTAAACCTATGATAAATGCTCCAGCTATTAAGAATAATACTAATATAATTGTACCTATTGTTTTGCCTGCTTTTGTTTCTTCTGTTTTGACAAATGTTTTTTCTTCATTTTTTGTGTTTTCTTTTTCCATTTTTATTCTCCTATCTTGATTAAATTATATCAATAAAAAAGTAGTATTTCTACTACTTAGGTGATTTAATTTAATCCTTTTTTATTGTAATGAAAAAAGACTATTTACTTATAGCCTTTTTTGATTCTTTATTATTTTCACGCCATTCTTCATATTCTTTCATGTCGTCTTTTACTAGTTTTAAACAAGTTAGAATAACAGTTGCATCATCTAAATATCCTACTACTGGTATTGCATCTGAAATTACATCAATAGGACTTAAGAAATATATTAATGCTCCTATAATAGCTAATATTGTACCTATTGGAATATCAGTATATTCTTTTTTTGCATAACTTCTTACTAAAGATATCATTGTAGGAACTATTGCTAATGTATCTCCTAAAGCTGGAATTAATTTTAATTTTTTTTCAAGTCTTTGAAGAAATTTTTCTAATTTATCAGGATCATCTAATAATTCTTGAGCTTGGCTATTATTTTGTTCGATTACTAATTTAGCTTCTTCTTCTGTAATATTTTTTGTCATAAGTATATCCTCTCTTCTTGATTAAATTATATCAATAAAAAAGTAGTATTTCTACTACTTAGGTTGTTTTAATAATCTTTTTTGTTCTTCCATTTCTTGATATTCATGGTATGCTTGTTCATCTGGATATATTTCTAGAGTAGTACCTACTCCTACTGCGAATACTTCGTCTCTTAGATTTAATAATCTTTCTAGTTGTTTTAATTCAAATGATGCTACTGGTTTTCTATTAAATAATTGGTATTCTAACTTCTTATTTAATGTTCTTTCATGTAATGGTAACAT
>JAZOOK010000022.1:0-8952 GCA_045654965.1 Candidatus Coprovivens sp.
TGGTGCTGATGTAAAAAAAGAACATTCTAAAGATATTAAAAATATTGAAGAATACTTCACATATTGTCAAGAAAACAGAATATTCTTAGAAGAAGTAGTAAAACAAAATAAAGAATTAAATAAACTATGCGAAACATCATGTAATACTATTCGTATCATGACTTTTAATAATAATGGTAAACCAGAAATATTATGGGCTGGATTACGTATCGGTAACGGCGTGAATAGTGTAGACAACTTCCATGCTGGTGGTATGGCAACAGAAATTGATTTAAAAACAGGTAAATTATTAAGACCTGCTCTAGATAAAGATCTTAACGAATTTACTCATCATCCTAAAACTAAAGTAAAAATAGAAGGATTCCAAATCCCATACTTTAAAGAAGTAAAAGAAATGGTTAAAGAAGCTGCATTAGAATCAGACAAAATATTAGTAGTAGGATGGGACGTTGCAATAACTAATGAAGGTCCATTAATAATCGAAGGAAATCGTCGTCCTGGTTTCGATGTTGTTCAGGTAGCATCTCGTCGCGGACGTATGGATATCATTCGTGACGTACTAGAAAAACTAAACAAATAAAAAACACCAAATGGTGTTTTTTTATTATTCAATATTCCCTATTTTGGTAAAAGGAAATAATACTAATTTAGTAGTACCTTTTATATTAGTTTCTTTTATAGGACCTACATGTCTACTATCTTTAGAATTCTCCCTATTATCCCCCATAACAAAATACTCATCATCTTTTAAAATAATTTTATCAAAACTATTAGTAATACCTTGACTATATGATTCTTCTTGCTTTCTTCCATTTACATAAACAATACCATTTTCACAAGATATAGTTTCACCAGGCATAGCAATAATTCTCTTTATTATATCTTCAGTCTCAATATCAACTACTACTACATCAAATCTATCCAAAGATCCATTCTTATTAAGCATCATTAATTCCCCACCATCTAATGTAGGTTGCATAGAAGGACCACTAACTATAATAGGAGTAACTAAATATGTTCTAACCAACATAACAACTATAAATATAATTACATAAGGAATAAGTTCTTTAATAAATTTCTTTACTTTACTATCTTCATTCTTCTCAACTATCTCTTCTTTTTCATCTACTATATCTTTAATATTGTCTTTTTTTCTACCCATCTAATATCACCATATTAATTTTAACACTTTTATCCCCTCTATAAAAGTCATATTTTATAGCAAAAGAAAAAGAAAGATTAATTTCTTTCTTTTACTTTGTATTCTTTCTTTAATCCCTTTAAGAAGTTTAGTTTAGCTCTTCTTACGATACCCTTCTTAACTACTACTATTTTATCAATAGTTGGTGAGTTAACTGGGAATACTCTAGTTACGCCAATACCATAAGATTTTTTACGTACAGAGAAAGTTTCAGAAACTGAACCACCTTTTTTAGCAACTACAAGTCCTTCAAAAGCTTGGATTCTTTCTTTTTTACCTTCTTTTACCCAAACGTCTACTCTTACAGTATCTCCAACACGGAACTCAGGGATGTCTTTTCTCATATGCTTCTCATTGATTTTATCAACTAAATTTGCCATTATTATACATCCTTTCATACTATATTTACTTACCAGAAAATCTTAAATTAAAATATTCAGCGGATTTCCCTCCTTGAAGCACTTACGATTATAACAAAAAAAAGATATATTTGCAAGAAATATATCTTAAATTCTAAATAATTTTCTTCTATTACCTAAAACCATTACAGTTCCAACACTAATTAATGCAACAATAGCAAAGATATTTACGAAAGCTCCAGTATTTGGATTATCTCCATCATCTTCACCTTCATCATTATTGTTGTTACCTTGATTTCCAGTATCTGGAGTTGTTCCTCCAGGATTTGCGTTAGTAGCGTTTTCATATAAATTAACCATTGAGTTATTAATATCACCTTTAGCAAATACTCTTACTTCAATACCTTGTGGATTAGATGGATATTTTACTTCTCCATAAGTTTGTTTAAATTTAGTTTCAATTAAAGCAAATTTACTCTCATTATTTTTTATAGCTATAGCTTTATCATAATTTGGAGCAGCTTCCATTACATATTCAATTAAATATTTAGTAAAAAACGAAGCAAGAATAACTTCTTCATTTGTAATAGATGAAGTAGCTACTGAATAAGTAAATTCTTTTGTTGAAGCATTAAAGTTGATCTTAATACCAGCTTTACCTCCATTATTATAACCACCATATACATATAAAGCATTAGCAGAACTTCCAGCTTTTAATTCATATGAAGTAGCGCTATTTGCTGCTGGAGAAGCTAACACATCAGCAACCAATCTTTTAGTAGTTGCACTATTTGGATTATAAATTAATTCAACGATTTCCGATAATAAAATATCTGTATTCCCCATATCATTTGTAGATGCAACTACATCACCATGATAAGTTTCACCAGTATTACCAACACCATTATCAGCACGACCAACTAACATATAACCAGTTCCTAATTCAATACCAGTAGCAACACAATCGTTACCAACCATAAAAGTATCTAACATTGTAGTAGCTTGAACTACAGCACAGTTATTAGCTCCAGGTATATTGGCCGACATATCAGTAACAATAGATTCCCATTTTTTAATATTAGTTGCTGGTAATACATCATCATCAGCACTAACAGATAAAACCCCTACAAAAAGCAATAATATCAAGAATAATAATCTTTTAATTTGTTTCATATTTTTACACACCTCTACTATACTAATAGTATACACCATAAAAATAATAATATAAAGTATTAATTTAATCTTTTACACAAAAAAACATCCATACGGATGTTATCTCCCTCTACCACGAGACTTTTCTTCTTGTTGTTCTAAATATATTGCTTTTTGTTTTATTTTAATTTGTTTAACTCTAATTTCATTTTCAATTATTCTTAATTTCTTTAAGAACAACTTCTCTTTTTCTTGACTAATAAACTTATGATATCTTTCAAGTAATATTTGTCTCACTAATTCTACTTCATCAAGAACAATTTCTGCTGCAGTTTCATCTGCATCTTCATCATTTATAACACGTAATGCTAAAGCAACTAGCTGCTTAAAAGATCTATCAAATTTCATAGATAATATCTTTTCAATCATAACTTTATCAACTATTTTTACTTCATTAACTTTAATATAGTTTCCCTTACCATCTCTAGGTTTAAATGTATATCCATCTAATTCTTTTATCGAAACTACACTTTCGTCACAATGACTTTTATTAATCAAGTAACCTGCCATAACATCACCCACTTAATCTATTAAATCTGGTCTTCTTTCTTTAGTCCTTTTTATTCTCATCTCATCACGCCATGCTTTAATTTTAGCATGATCTCCACTAAGTAGCACATCTGGAACTTTCATCCCCATAAATTCTTGTGGTTTAGTATAAGTTGGATAATCAAGTAACTTATCATTAAATGATTCACTATCCAAACTTGTACCAGTTATAACTCCATCTAGAAGTCTTATAATACTATCACTTATAACCATCGCTGGTAGTTCTCCACCAGTTAGTACATAATCTCCAATACTTATCTCTATATCACAAAGAGTTCTAATTCTTTCATCAAAACCTTCATAATGTCCACAAACAAATATTAAATGTTTCTCATTAGCTAAGCTAACAGCTATTTCTTGTTTGTAAGGAACTCCATCTGGTGTCATAAGAATAACTTTAGCATCCTTATCATCACCCTTTGCATCCATGATAGCATCATATAATGGTTCTATTCTTAAAACCATTCCACCGCCACCACCATACGGAGTATCATCTACTTGGTTATTATTTAATTTAGAATACATTCTAAAATCAATAACATTAATTTCTACATTCCCTTTTTGTATTGCTCTTTTAATAATAGATTCATTTATAAATCCATCAAACATATTAGGAAATAAAGTTAAAATATCTATTTTCATAAAATCAACCCTTTAGCTCCTTCAGTTTCAATAATTCCTTTTTCTAGATCAACTTTTTTTATAAAGTCACCATTCTTAGGAATATAAAAACTTTTTTCGCCAGCAACACTCAAAAGTATGTTAATTCCATTATACACAATTTCTTCAACTTTACCAAGCATTTCGCCGTTTTCTTTAACAGTTAATCCAATTAAATCATCTAATATATATTCATCTTTAGATAATTCTAAATCACTACGTCTTACATACACATTCATTTTCAAATAATTTAATACTTGATTAATATTATCATAACCTTTAAAAGTAACCATATCAAACTCTTTATGATGTCTATAAGTAACTATTTCTTCTGCTACATAACCTTCACCTACATAAAGCTTAAAACCTGGTTTAAATATAATATTTTTTTTATCAAAATTACTTTTAATTCTAAGTTCACCTTTAATACCATGAGTATTAACTATCTTACCTATATATACATAATCCATATTATCTTCTCCTTTTATGTTTACCATGACCCTTATCATAACTAACTATATTAGTTTCTATAGAATAACATATCTCTTCATCTCTAATTCTAATATCTATTCCTTCTATATCATATCCATTTACTTCTAAAGCAAACTTCATTAAATCAACAAAATTGCCAACAGATAATCTTTTAATATGTTTAGTCATAGTACCCTTATAATCTTTTTCATATGTTGCATAGTAACATGGTCTATCACCATCTCCTACATAACTATGTATTTCTATATCTTTAGGATATCCTATTAAATACATACCTTCTGCTACATATTGAAATACTTTTACTTCACTAATATTCATTCTTTCCATAAACCAAAACCCTCTAGTTGTCTAAAATAAATCGTATAATATTATACTTGTTGCAACTCCTACATTTAAACTTTCACAATTACTATTCATAGGAATATAAATATATTTATCACATTTATCTAAAGTAGAATCTTTTACTCCAGCACCTTCATTTCCCATTACTATAGCCATCTTTTCATACTTAGTAACTTCTTTTAAATTAGCACCACCATCTACTTTAGTACCATAAACTACATAACCATCTTCATGTAATTCATCTATAAAAGAATCTATATCTCTTTTAATTACATTAATATGAAATAACATGCCTTCACTACTTCTTAATACTTTATCATTATATATATCTACTGTATTGTTACTAACTACTATAGTATCAACATTAAAAGCAACACTACTTCTAATAATAGTTCCTAAATTACCTGGATCTTGTATATCTTCAAGTATTACTATTTTTTTACCAATAGACTTTTCTTCTAATTTTTTACATACACCAATTACTCTTTGAGGATTTTGTGTATTAGATAACTTCTTTATTACATCATAAGTTACATAAGTAGTTTCTACATCAAATGAACCATTATAATCATCTGTTTGCACTACTTCAAGTAAAACACCTACTTTATACGCTTCTTCTACTAAGTGTTCACCTTCTACTAAGAACTTACCATCTTCATCTCTATATTTCTTTACTAACAATCTACTTAAATTCTTAATTCTTTTATTCTCTAAAGATGTTATAACTTCCATCTACTCCACCCTCAATCTTTTTCTTGCTAATTTATAATATGGATATCTCTTTTCTACTTGTGCCCAAAATCTACTACTATGATTAGCTTCATAAAAATGACATATCTCATGTATTATTACATAATCTATTAACGTTACATCTTTCTTTAATAATTCACTATTTAATGTAATTATTCTTTTAGTAACATTATTAACTCCCCATCTAGTTTTCATTGTTCTTACCTTTAAATCAAAACTAGGTACATCACTAAACATTTCTAAACATCTATTTACTCTTTCAGTAAATATCTTTATACATTCATCCTTATACCATTTATCTAACATCTTATCATTCTTAGTATATATATATTCATCTTCTAAATATACCTTCTTTATAGTATCATCAACTACTTTAGTATAAGGATCACCTAAATAATAAAAATGATTATTTATCTCATTTCTCTTTTCTGATTGTAAATACATCTTAAGTAACGATTTCTCATTATCTTTAATCATCTTTATAATAGATTTTTCACTAACAAATCTATTAGCAGTTACATGTAACTTACCATCCTCTTTAAATCTAAAATATACATTTTTATTATTTTTCTTTTCTATTAAAACATCAATTTCGTATTCTCCAAGTTGTACTAACATAAAATCACCTTACATCAATTATTTTAACAAAAATAAACTTAATAAAAAAGAGAATTAACCACTAATTCTATCTTTTTTTCTCTAAAGAAAGACTATAAGAATCATCATAATCATTATCTCTAACAACTACTTCAGTATCATCTAATCTATAATATCTATATGGTTCTGCTATTACATCTGTTTCAATAAGTTCATACCCTTCAGGATATACGTATTCTACCCCATTTTCTCCAGGTACTCTAATAGGTTCATACATATCATAATATTCATTACCATCTTTATCTACATAGATAACTCTATCATAATTAATCGCACTCATAGTTTGAAATGGTGTTACATGTTTACCGTCATATACATAAGTATCAGTTAATCTTACATATTTAACACCTAATTCATCCATAGCATCATCTAAGTATTCTCCATTAAAACTTTTTATTTCATAAGCTTTACTTACCTTACTTAAATCAACATAATTATCTTCAGTTAAAAAGTCCTCTAAATAACCTTTTATTCTACCTATTTCTGATTTTTTATATAAATGAAAACCACCCCATGTAGCTCCACCTATTAAAGATACAGCAAGTAATCCAGCCACAAATCTTTTACCAAATTTTAAATTTCCCATGTAATCACCCCAAAACTTGTTTGTATTATACATAAATATCTTATTTTAAGCAATTTTTCCATACAAAAAAGAAGTATTAGAAATCTAATACTTCTGGACTATAAAGTTTCTTGTATATGTCAGATTTTTTCATTAACTCATCATGAGTACCACTAGAGGCAACTTTCCCCTTATCAATAACAAATATTTGATCAGCATCCATAATCGTAGAGAGTCTATGAGCAACGATTATTATTGTATGCGTATCAACTAAGTCATCTATAGTCTTCTTTATGTATTCTTGAGATTCATTATCTAATGCACTAGTAGCTTCATCAAATAATATAACTTTAGTATCTTTAAGTAACGTTCTTGCAATTGCAATTCTTTGTTTTTGACCACCACTTAAATTTACCCCACCTTCACCAATTAAAGTATCATACTTATCTGGTAAAGACATTATGTAATCATCTATATAAGCTTTCTTACATACACTTCTTACTTCATCTAAAGTAACATCTTCTTTAACTATTTTAAAATTATCCATAATACTAGTATTAAATAAATATGGTGCTTGTCTTATAACAGATATATTATCTCTTAATGATTTCTCACTAAGTTCTTTTATATTAATTCCATTAATCTTTATTGTTCCACTATTACTATCAAAATATCTTAATAACAAGTTAAATAATGTACTTTTACCATTACCTGATTTACCTACTATAGCAATCTTTTTATTAGGTTCTAACTTCATAGTTAAACCTTTCAATATTAAATCTTTATCAGTATCACGATATTTAAATTTAACATTCTTAAATTCTATCTCACATTTATCATCATTTATTTCTTTTAACCCAAACTTTTCATCTTCGTATAATTTATTATTTAGTATTTCATCTATTCTTTTTAAAGATACAGTAACTTTATTAAAGCTAACTCCAAATTCGGATAAAGATTCAACTACATCATCTATTCTCCAAATATATTTTTCAATTAAAACAAAAGATGCTAATAATATAGTTCCATCAAAAACCTGTAATCCTAATGTAAGTAGTATAAAGAACTGTATAACAAAATAACATAAGTTATTAAGAGCATAATATACAGATTCATTAACTCCTACTTTCTTTTGTTTACTAAATAAATTTTCGATATTAACATATATTCTTCTATTTATATTTTCCTTAATACCTAATGCTTTAATTTCTCTTATACCAGAAATATTTTGTGTAGCAACCTTTATGTATTCATCTGAATCCTTTTTAATATCTTCATGTATCTTTTTTAATTTAGGATAATATAAATTTGATAATATAAACATTACAATACATAGTAATACTAATTCTAATCCTACTATCCAAGAAATAGTAAATGAAATACCAACAATTACTATTGCAATAATTAATCTACAAGATAACTTTATTAGCTTTTGTAACAACTCTAATATTCTATCTGGATCATTATACATACGATTTATAAATTCCCCAGAACCAATATCTTCAAAAGCTACAGCTGGCATATTAGACACTTTAGAATATAAATCTTTATTAACACATTCCATAAACTTCTTTTCTAATTTGTTATAAATTAAATCAGTAGGAAGTTGTACTAATACCCAAGCTAAAATTATAACTCCACTCCACATTATTAAGTAAGTTATAAACATACTTTTATCCCCAGTTGCTAAAGCTTGAAAAGCTGTAGCCCATATAAATGCATTAGCAAGTGGTTCAAAATATTTAAGTATAGTAAATATGATGTACAGAGATAAAATCAGTTTGTTATCTTTAAAATATCGTAACAATATTTTAAAATGTTTCAAACCTTTCATTTTTTCTCCTCCAACAAAAAATAACTATTTAGTAATAGTTATTTGCATAAAAAGTTATTTCTCAAGAACTATAATTCGTGAGAAAATGCTCTAACAAATCTATTACTACCACCTATTTTTAAATTTTTAATTTGAATTTTTCTGCTCATTTTCTCACTCCTCTCTCTCAAAAATTCCCCTATAATATAACACTCAAACAAAAAGATGTCAACCTTTTCAGGTTAACATCTTTTAATAAACTAAATCAGTATACTCACTAACTTTACTACTATACTTACTTAATAGACTTTGATATTCCAAATTTTCACTTAAATTAACATCATAAACATTA
>JAZOOK010000023.1:0-11557 GCA_045654965.1 Candidatus Coprovivens sp.
GACTTATAGATGAAGTAGAATACTTTAAAAGTAAAGAAGACTTAGATATTGTTACTATTAGAGTTAATTGTGATAATAGTAAGAGATGTTTAACTAATGAAGAAAAATGCCATATCACTGAAACCGAATTAGATAACTATAGTGAATATGATTACATTATAGAAAATAAATTTAATGAAGAATTAGAAATACAAATAAATAATATTTTGGAGGGAATGAAGTAAAATGAATTTAAAAGATTTATATATTAATTTTTTTGTAAGTAAAGAACATAAACAAATACCAAGTGCTCCTGTAGTACCTGAAAATGATCCATCAGTATTATTTAATACTGCTGGTATGATGCCATTAATACCATACTTAATGGGTCAAAAACATCCATATGGAACAAGATTATGTGATTATCAAAAATGTATTAGAACTAATGACTTAGACTCAGTAGGAGATGTTACACATCATACATTCTTTGAAATGTTAGGTAACTGGAGTTTAGGAGATTATTTTAAACAAGAAAGTATTGAATGGAGTTTTGAATTTTTAACTCAACATTTAAATATACCAGTAGAAAGATTAGCTGTTACAGTATTTGCTGGTAATGATTTAATACCATTTGATCAAGAAAGTTATGATAAATGGATTAGTTTAGGAATATCTGAAGATAGAATTGCTAGAACTGTAGAAGATAACTTCTGGATAGCTGGTGAAACTGGACCGTGTGGACCTGATACTGAAATATTCTATTTTAGAAGTACTGATGAAATACCTACTGAATTTGATCCTGAAGATGATAGATGGGTTGAAATTTGGAATAATGTATTTATGCAATTTAATAAAGATAAAGATGGTAATATAACTGAATTACCAAGTAAGAATGTAGATACTGGTATGGGTGTTGAAAGAACTACTGCAATATTAGAAGGTGTTAATGATAATTATGAATCTTCTATATGGAAAGATGTTATTGAACTTATTTCAGAAATATCTGGTGTACCTTATGAAGATAATAAGAAGAGTATGAGAATTATAGCTGATCATATTAGAACTGCTGTATTTGTATCTGCTGATCCTGCTGGTATTAAACCAAGTAATACTGATCAAGGTTATATCTTAAGAAGATTAATTAGAAGAGCTATTAGACATGCTAAGACATTAAATATAGATATTAATAGTGATTGGGAACAAAGAATTGCTAAGTTAATATTAGATAAATATAAAACTTATTATAAAGAATTAGTTGATAATGAAAATGTAGTTTATGAAGTATTAGCTTCTGAAAAGACTAAGTTTAATAGAACTTTAGAAAAAGGTTTAAGAGAATTTGAAAAAGTTACTCGTAATCATGAAGATATTGACGGAACAACTGCATTTAGATTATTTGATACATTTGGGTTCCCACTTGAATTAACTGAAGAATTAGCTCAAGAACAAGGGTTAAAGGTTGATTCAGAAGGATTTGCTCAAAAGTTTAAAGAACATCAAGAAAAGAGTAGAACTGCTTCTGCTGGTAAGTTTAAAGGTGGATTAGCTGGTGATGGTGAAATAGAAACTAAATACCATACTTGTACACACTTACTTAATGCTGCATTAAAAGTAGTAGTAGGTGAAGATGTTCATCAAAAAGGTTCTAACATAACTAGTGAAAGATTAAGATTTGACTTCTCATGTGATCATAAATTAACTGATGAAGAAAAAGCTAAAACAGAAGCATTAGTTAACGAATGGATTCAAGCTGGTTTAGAAGTTAGAGTAGAAGAAATGAGTAAAGAAGAAGCTATTGCTACTGGTGCTGAATGTATGTTTATTGAAAAATATCCTGATATAGTAACAGTTTACTTTATTGGTGAAGTATCTAAAGAATTATGTGGAGGACCACATGTTGCTAATACTAGTGAATTAGGTACATTTAGAATTAAAAAGGAAGAAGCATCAAGTGCTGGTGTTAGAAGAATAAAGGGAGTACTAGAATAGTACTTCTTTTTTTGTTATACTTTTTATGGTGATATATATGGGTATTAAAGTAAGTATACTTAGTAGAATTAAGGACTTATTTAATAAGAATACTGGTACTAGTATAAGTCAGTATAAAAGTGAAAATAATGTATCTGAAGTATATGAAACTAAAACATATGGTGTTGATGAACATTTATATGTAAATAAATTATATTTAACTGGTAAAAGTACTATAGAAGAAATAGTTCCTAATATAGAAGGATATATTTTTTATAAAATAGTTGATCATGCAGGTTATGAAGTAGATGATGTAACTACATATCAAGGTGAAGTTTATATAATCTATTCTAATATAGAAATAGTAGAAGCTAGAGTAGATGAATTTAAAGTACCTGGTGGTATAACTGGTTCTAGATATATAGGGAAAGTTAAAGATAAAAAGAATATAAAGAAGTAAAGAGGTAGTTGTATGAATGAATTAATAGTTCCTAATGAAATTGTTAATCAATTTTATGTTTTAGAAACGAGTTTGTTTTTAAAAGAATATTTAAGTGATAAAGATTATTTAGAAAAAATATTTCATGATGATTTTATGGAAGTAGGTAAAACTGGTAATATTTATCACAAGGAAGATACGATTGAAGCATTGTATGGTAGTGATGATAGACGTATTAAAGTAATAGATTTTTCTGTTAGAATGATGTCTTTATCTATGTATATAGTTAATTATATTTCGATACATGAAGATGGTACTAGAGTATATAGAACTAGTATATGGATGGAAACTATAAAGGGATTAAAACTTTATTATCATCAAGGAACTATAATTAAGGATTAAAAATTTAATAATATTTAATTATGTGCATAATATAATTAGTGTATAATTAAATATATCAGGTGATATTATGGGAAGAAGTAAAAAGGTTAAAGATGAAATTAAACCTAAGTATACATTAGGTGAAGAGATAATGAATGCTATTACACATGGTGTAGGTGCTGCTTTAGCAATAGCGGGATTAGTATTACTTATTATTAAGGCTGATAGTGCTATGGGTGTTGTAACTGGTGTTATATATGCTTCTATTATGATAGTTTTATATGTTATATCTTGTGTTTATCATTCATTAAGTTTTAGATTAAAAGGAAAGAAAGTATTAAGAATATTAGATCATTGTAATATACAATTAATGGTTGCTGGAACATATACTCCTATATGTTTATCTATGTTAGGAGGAGCATTAGGTTGGGTTATGTTTGGAATAGTATGGGCTGTTACTGTAGTTGCTGTAGTATTTAATTGTATTAATGTAGAAAAATATAAAGTTGTATCTATAATATGTAATTTATTGTTAGGTTGGGCAGCATTATTAATAATTAAACCTTTAATAGCAGCATGTCCTACTACTGGATTATCTTTATTGATATGGGGTGGAGTTGTTTACTCTATTGGAGCTATCTTATATGGTGTTGGTCATAAAGTAAGATATATGCATTCTGTATTTCATTTCTTTGTAATAGGTGGTAGTTTATTACATTATTTTATGATTTTCTTTTATGTAGTTTAAGTCAACTTAGTTGACTTTTTTTATTGTTTTATTTTTTTTGAGTGATATACTTATATTAGAATAGTAGAGGTGTATAGTATGAAAAAAATATTTTTTATTTTAGTTTGTTTATTTACTTGTTTGGGAATTGTTAACGCAAAGACACAAATTGAGTATGATTGGGGAAGATATCAATATGTTACTTCTGGAGACTCTATTTTTTTAGATTATGTTTATAGTGAAGAAGGTACTAAAGGAGTTTTTTTTACTGGTGGAGATGTTTACTATATAAAAAAAGATAAAGATGATAATCAAATTCTGCGTAAATCTATGGATGGTGAGTGTACATATCATAATGCTTTGTTTGCTATTGTAGAAGATGAAATTATTTGTTTGACTGAAGTGTATGAAAATTCTGAGTATGTTCCTTATATAGCTGTATTTGATGAGGAACTTAATGTGTTGAATGTTCAAAATATATCTGACATTTATTTTGAAAGTTATTTTGCCAATTTGAGAAGTGAAAACGATAAATATTATGTTTGGGGCAATGCTATTTATGATAAAGAAAAACGAATGTTTGTAAATTTGGAAGAAGTTTTAGAGGATGCTCCTAGTTTTGATTTATTTTTAGAAAATGATACAGATGAAAATTTTTATAAATGTTTAAACGAAGTTTTGTATGATACGCATTATGTATTATTTAATGAATTTATTCTTGAATTTGGTGATCGAGATGATATTATACATTACTTATATCAGGATGGTTATTTGTCTATTGTTTTTTATGATGAAGAAAACGATACTTATGGATTAGAGATTTATAATGAAGAATTAAAGAAAATATTTACTACTGATGTAAAAGGTATAGGTTTTCCAGGTTTTTTTATTAAAGATAATAGAGTTTTCATTTTTGAATTAATATATTTAGAAGAAGTAAGTGAAAATTATGAGGACATTACTTATTTAAAGATGTACGAATATGATATGAATGGAAATCTTATTTCAGAAAATAACTTGTCTACAATTCTTGATTCTGAATTAAGCGCATGGTCTGGTTTTAAGTTATGGGGTAGAGAAATTTTTAAAGTTATTCCTGTTGAAGGTGGTTTTCTTTTAACAACACATACTGTGGTTTCATTTAAAGATTTTGATCCTACGTTAAATGAGGAAGATACAATTAATGGTAATTTTCCTACTATACAAAAGTACAGTTTTATTTATAATGTAGAAACGAAAGCTAGTGATAGTGGAAGTATTGTTGTAGATAGAGAAAACTCTAAAAATGGAGAAATGATTAGATATAGTGTTCAACCTAAAGAAGGTTATAAATTAGATAAAGTTCTGGTAACTGATGAATCAGGTAAAACAATAGAAATTAAAGATAGTTCGTTTGTTATGCCTAGTTCTAATGTAACTGTAGAAGCTGTTTTTGTTGTAGAGAATCCAAATACTGGTGTTTTCTTGAAAGTAGGAATTGCTTGTATAATTGCTTTCGTATGTTATTTCTTTATTATTTTAAAGAATATGAAAGTTAAACAATATGAATAGTGTAAAGTGAGTATGAAAAATACTCACTTTTTATATTTTTGAAATATAATTAAATATGTAGATGGTGATTTATATGAATAGACAATCTTATATGGAGATTAGTAAAAAAGATTTTAGATATAATATAGAACAAATAAAAAAGTTTGTTAAAGATAAAAAAGTAATGCCAATTATAAAGGCTAATGGATATGGAACACATGTTAATAAATGTTTAGAGTTAATTGAAGACTTTGATATAGTTGGTGTTGCTTGTGTTAGTGAAGCTATTGATTTAAGAAATATAGGATATAAGGGCGAAATATTTGTTTTAAATCAACCATATATGGAAGATATAGAAAATATTATTAAATATAATGTTACAGTTGGTGTAAGTGATATCAACTTTATTAGAGGATTAGCAAGAACTAATAAATTAGTTAAAGTTCATATAGAATTAGAAACTGGTATGAATAGAACTGGTGTATTAAGTAAGTATTTAGAGTCATTTGTTGAAGATATAGTTAAGTATCCTACTGTATATGTAGAAGGTGTATATACTCATTTTAGTAGTGCTGATATAGATTATGAATATACTAATAGACAAATAGATATATTTAATAGTGGAGTTGAATTAATAAAAAGTAAGATTGATACTATTAAGTATGTACATAGTAGTGCTAGTAATGGATTATTAAATTTTGATGTAGATACATGTAATATGGTTAGAGCTGGTATTATTATGTATGGTTATCCATCTTCTAATACTACTTTAGAAAAAATAGATATAAGACCTATTGCTAAATTAAAGAGTAAGATTAATTATATTAAGGCAATAGATAAAGATGAATCTGTTAGTTATTGTAGAAGATTTATTAGTAAAGATAGAATGATGGTTGCTACTGTTGGTATTGGTTATGCTGATGGTGTAAGAAGAAGTTTATCTAATAAGGGTAGTGTAGTTATTAGAGGTGTTAAATGTCCTATTATAGGTAGTGTATGTATGGATTCATTTATGGTAGATGTTAGTAACGTTACTAATGTAGATGTAGGTGATGATGTATATATTTGGGATAATGAATTGATTACATTAGAAGATATTGCTAAGATTTACGATACTATTAATTATGAAGTGTTATCTGGTATAGGTGAGAGAGTTCCAAGGGTGTTTATAGATTAAATAAGTTAGAAATAACTTATTTTTTTATTTTTTTTCAAAATAAAAAAGGAAATAGGGGTGTTGATGGAGAATATATAAAGTGAAGGGAGTAATTAATATGAGTTAAAAGATATAGAAAAAATAATATACAGGAGGGTTTATGGTGAAGGTTTTAAAAAGAATAGTATTTGTTTTTGTTATGTTTTTATCTTTTAGTATTGTAAAAGCAGAACAGTTTAAAGTAGGAGAATATATTGAAGGGGAATATATAAAGATGGTTAGTAATAATACTACTAAGTATTTAACTATCCAAATAATTAGGGATAGTAATGATAATTTTGTTTATTGTATAGAACCTTTTGTATTGGTTGATGAGAATGAAAAAGATTATGTTACTTATGAAAGTGATTTATCTCTTTATGATGATTTAACAGAAGAACAAAAGAGAAGAGTATCTTTGCTTGCTTATTATGGTTATGGATATAAGGATAGAAAGACTAAAAAGTGGTATGCAATTACTCAAATGTTGATTTGGAGGACAGTTGATCCTGATAGTGAGTTTTATTTTACTGATGCACCAAATGGAGAAAAAATAGATAAATATGGTGGTTCTATTAATCAAATATTAGTTGATGTATATGATCATGATAAAGGTCCTGATTATCCATTAGAATACTATGCTGATTATGGTAGTGATATTGTGATTGATGATTTTGAACAAAGATATACATTTGAATCTAGTTATGATATTGATTATGGTTATGGAACTTATACTATTAAGGATATAGTTGAAGATGGTACATTATCTTATGTATTAAATAATAAAAGTATAGGAGAAGTAGCTATTTTTGATAGTTCTGATAGTCAAGATTTATTAAGACCAGGTAATGTTATTAATCCAAAATATACAATAAATATTTATGTTAATGCTGGTGAGATAACTTTAGATATTAGGAAAGATAGTAGTGGTATATATTCGAAACAAACTGATTTTACTAATACTTGTTATGAAATAAGTAATAAAGATACTGTATTAGATAAGGTATGTACAAGTAATGATAATTTAGTTTATAAGACTAATAAATTATCATATGGAGAATATAGTATTAAACAAGTTAGTGTAGGTTTAGGGTATGAAATAGATACTAATGTATATAATGTAACTATTGATGATCGTAGTAATAAAAATATTGTTTTGAATAATAAGATGATTAAGAATAAGATTGAATTAACTAAGTATTATTGTGTTGATGATAATTGTTTATATGAAGAGAATGCGTTATTTAATGTTTATGATAAGGATAATGTTTTAGTAGGAAGTATAACTACTAATAGTGAAGGATATGGTTCTTTAGATGTTGGATATGGTGTTTATAAAGTTGTACAAGAAGGGGGATTGGAAAATTATACTTTTGTAGAAGAGTATGAAGTAGATGTAATAAATAGCGTAGATAGACATTATAAGGAACTTTATAATTATTTTATAGATGAAGAGACGGGAGAGTTTGGTACGATTATTCCTGATAATATGACTGATAATAAACAAGATATGGATATATTGTTACCACCCGAAACTGGAACAAAATTGGCGGAAATAATAAAAATATTGTATAATGTAATTATGATAGTTATTTGTAGTTGCAATTTAAAGAGATTTTGCTATAATAACTAACCGTTTGGGGTGAAAACATGTTTAATTATGACTTAGGTCAAATTTATGAACTTATAGATAGATATGTACAACTTAATTTTTTAGTTCGAATATTAACTACACATGCTACTAAAAGCGCTGAAGAGTTTAATAGTAAGGTTTTCAATATCGATTTTAAATCTTTAGGATTAAGCGAAGAGGCTGCTGATGTTTTAAGTGAGAGAGCTAATATAGTTAATTTAAAAAGATATAAGGATGAAATATTTGCTTTAGCAGAAGATGCTAGTACTAAAATATTTGGTTGTATGGTTCAACTATCTAATGATGAAAAGATTGCTGTAAAGGAATATGTAGATGGCATGGTTGCTTCTTATTTAACTAAAATTGGATCATGTCAAGATGAGTATTTAGGTTTTGTTGTTGAAATAGATAAATCTACTAAAGAAGAAAATAGTTCTAAAACTAGAGCATTAGGTAAGATGGCAAAAGCAAGTTTCAATATGTTATATGAGTATAATACTATATGTCAAAACTATTCTAATATAAGTAGTTATTTAAGAGGAATGATTAAAAATCATGGATTAAAATAAGAGCAAATTTGCTCTTTTTTTATTGATGTAAAATAAAGAAAAGAAAAACAATTTTTTTCGTGTTTTTTCAGCAAAAATAGTGAAAATGTGGTAAAATATACAAGAATTTGCGATTTTTTGAAAAAAATTAACGAAAAAAAAAGGAAATCGAGGGGTTACCTATAATAATTATAAGTGAGGGGTGATTTTTTATGGCCTTTGTTAGTAATGACGAAATTAATGCTATAAGAGCGAAAGCTGATATCATCTCGATAGTGGGAAGTTATATTCCATTAACACAGAGAGGTAAGAACTATTTTTGTGTTTGTCCATTTCATGATGATCATTCACCAAGTATGAGTTTATCTACTGATAAACAAATATATAAGTGTTTCTCGTGTGGGGCTACTGGTAATGTATTTTCCTTTGTAGCTGAATATGAAAATGTTTCTTTCATAGAAGCTGTTTCAATAGTTGCAAATAAATGTGGTATGGAATTATCACAAGCGACTTATAGTAGTAATGTTTCACAACTATTTAAAGAGGAACATGAAATAATGGAATTAAGTCAAAAATTTTTCTTAAACAATTTAAGAACTGATGTAGGTAAAGAAGCTACTAAGTATTTAAATGATAGAGGAATTAATGATGATACTATAAAAGAATTTGGTATTGGACTTAGTTTAGATAGTAATGATTCCTTATTAACATTATTAAATAAAAAGAATTATGATACTAATAAATTAGTTGAGATTGGTTTAGTTAATAATGTTAATGGTAAAACTTATGATATGTTTAGTAGAAGAATTACTTTTCCATTGTGGGATAAAGATGGGAATATAGTTGGATTTAGTGCTAGAATATATCGTGGTGAAAAAGATGTCTCTAAATATATGAATAGTAGAGAATCTAAGATATTTAAAAAGGGTGAAACACTATACAATTATCATAATGCGAAAGATGTAGCTAAGAGAGAAAAAAAGATAATTGTAGTAGAAGGATTTATGGATGCTATTAGAGTATCATTATCTGGTATTAAGAATGTTGTTGCATTACAAGGTACTGCAATGACTAGTGATCAAATTAATCTACTAAAGAAACTTAGAGTAAAAGTTATTTTATGTTTGGATAATGATAATGCTGGTTTAATGGCTACTGTTGCTAATGGTGATGAACTAGTTAAGAATGGTGTTGAAACATATGTTATTCGACTTAGTGGAGAAAAAGATCCAGATGAATATATTATCGCTAATGGTAGTGAAGCATTTTTAGAAAATGTAGAAAATCCATTAACATTCTTTGAGTTTAAGATGAATTATTTTAAACAAAATAAGAATTTAGATAATGTAGAAGATTTAACAGAATACATTAATGATGTATTAAAGACTTTAGCAGGTAATGATGATCCTATATTAAGGGAAGTTACTTTGAATAAACTCGCTAAGGAACATGATTTATCTTTAGATGTTCTTAAGAAAAAGTTAGAAGATAATACTTCTGTAGAAGTAAAAAAAGAAGTAAAAGAAGAAGTTAAGCAAGAAGTTGTGAGAAAAGATAAATACATGAAAGGTGCAGAAAAGATATTATACTTCATGATGAATGGAGAAGAATTCGTTAGTGAATATCAAAAGAGATTGGGATACTTTAGTGAACCAATTTATAGAGAGATTGCCAATGAGATAATTTATTTCTGTGAAGCAAATGGAACAATTACCGTGGCGGATTTCATTACATATGTCACTGATAAAAGTGAAATAAAAAATAAGGTAATGGAAATTGTTAATGATTCAGTAAATGATGATGTAATAATAGAAGCTATGGTTGAATATATATTAGCCGTTTCTAAAGTAATGACACAAAATGAAATTAAACGACTTAAACTCTTGATGAAGAATGAACTTGATGTTGATAAGAAAATGAAGATAGCACAACAAATAGTTGAGCTGAAAAAAGAGGATGTGTGAGTATGGTTGAAATTAAAAGTTTTGAAGATAGAAAAAAGGATTTAGTTGAATTAGGTCAAAAGAATAATAATATATTAACTTTTGAACAATTAGCTGAAGCTTTAAAAGGATTAGATATTGATAATGATTCATTAGATGATTTATATAATGTCTTAATGGAAAATGGGATTGAAGTAGTTGCTGAAGCAGCAGGTGATGGTGACGGTCCTAAGATGGAACAAGAAGAAGAAAATCTTGTTTTATCAGATGAAGAAATTACTAAAGATATTAACATTAACGATCCAGTTAGAATGTACTTAAAAGAAATTGGTCGTATAAGCTTATTAAGTACTGAAGAAGAATTAGAATTATCTGTTAAGATTGCTAATGGTGATGAAATGGCTAAGAATATATTAGCTGAATCAAACTTACGTCTTGTTGTATCTATTGCAAAAAGATATGTAGGTAGAGGTTTATTATTCTTAGACTTAATTCAAGAAGGTAATATAGGTTTAATGAAAGCTGTTGAAAAATTCGACTATGGTAAAGGATATAAGTTCTCTACTTATGCTACATGGTGGATTAGACAAGCTATTACTAGAGCATTAGCTGATCAAGCTAGAACAATTCGTGTTCCAGTACATATGGTAGAAACAATTAATAAAATGGCTAGAGTACAAAGACAAATGACTCTAGAATTAAATAGAGAACCAAGTGAAGAAGAACTTGCTGAAAAAATGGGTATTACTGTTGAAAAGGTTAGAGAAGTTATGAAAATATCTCAAGATCCAGTTTCATTAGATACACCTATTGGTGAAGAAGATGATTCACATTTAGGAGATTTCATTAAAGATGAAAGAAGCATGAGTCCAGAAGAATATGCTACTAATGAAATCTTAAAAGAAGAAATTAAGAATGTATTAATGACTCTACAAGATAGAGAACAAGAAGTTCTTGAATTAAGATTTGGTTTAGTTGATGGTACAAGCCATACTTTAGAAGAAGTTGGTAAGAAATTCAACGTAACAAGAGAAAGAATTAGACAAATTGAAGCTAAAGCTTTAAGAAAATTAAGACATCCATCTAGAGCTAAAAAGTTAAAAGATTTCTTAAGTGAATAAGTTAAGTAATAGATTAAAAGCGATAGTAAAATTTGTTGATAAAAAAGATAGTGTTGTTGATGTTGGTTGTGATCATGGTTATTTAAGTATTTA
>JAZOOK010000024.1:0-3808 GCA_045654965.1 Candidatus Coprovivens sp.
GAACGTATTGAAGGTGTTGGATGCTGGTATCGAGTTAAGATAGATGGTTATTTACCAAGTGATAAGTTACTAAAACCTTTCTTCTTAAAAAAGAAAATAACTAAACAAGATTTATCTAAGTATGCAAGTAATCAAGAAGAATTAGATAAATTAAATAAATTTTATGATATTACTAAGGGTTTAATTAAATTTAGTAAACTTAAACAAGTTAAAGAATTACTTTCTAAGATTGAAGAGTAATTCTTTTTTTTGTATAATTGTATTTGTAAGATAGGTGATAATTTATGGATAAAAGACCATTTTTATATTTAACTCAAGAAGGAGTAATAGATAAAATTAATATTGATCCTAGATTAGTTAAAGCTTTTTCTAATGTAATGAAAAAGATGGATTCTTATTTTTTAGTAAATGGTTATTATGAACTGAAAGATTATCAAAAGTTTTTCGAAGATTATTTAATTGGGCGAGACTTTAGTATTCAATGTAACGATGAGCCTAGTAAGATAGGCGCTGCGGGGGTTTATAATAGGAGTAAAAAAACTATTGCTATTGATGTATCTCATTTAGATAAAGATGATTTAGAAAGTATTATATGTCATGAATTTATACATTTTTTAGTTATGCATGATTTGGTTCCTACAAGACATAGTGAAGAATTAGTTAGAGGTGGATTTTTTAATGAAGCCTTAACTGAAATGTTAACACAACAAATATATCCTAATAGTAGAGCGTATGAACCTCAAGTTAGAATGGTTACATTTAGTAATTTACTAAATAATCAAGTTAACAATTATCGTTCATTCTTAAAAGGTTATTGGAGTGGTCCTGGTTCTGCTTGGGCAAATTATATTGCATCAGCATCAAAATATTATGATAAATTTTATAATAAAGGTTATAGTTTTGGTGAAGCTGTAAAAGATGAAGATTATTTAAAAGCTCAAAGATGTGCTATTGACGCATTTGTTAGATGTTCTAAATTGACTGATTTTGATACATATTTAGAAATATTAGATAAGTTAGATAGCGCACCAATTCCAGATGATATTTATACTGAAAAAGTATTAAGAGAAAAAGAATATCAATTAATGTCTAATGTATATGGAAGTAATAATGCTATTTGTGATTATTTAAGAAAGAAATTCGAAACTTTAATTACATTAAGAAAATTATCAAAAAAATATAATGGTGTACCAGTTCATAAGTTTAATTTTCATGGTAGAGATCTAGCATTAGACAAAGATGGTAATCTATATGGTGATTTTGTTTGTCGTCCTGGGGAGAACTGTTCTAAAGGTTTTAATTTAAATACTGGTATTGTAACTTTATATTTTAATGGAGATTCAAAAGTATTTGATTTAAATAGATTATATTTTACTGACTTTGAAGGATCTTATAGAAAGAGAGCTTCAGAACTTAGAAAATATTTTGATAATAATCCTAAAAAAGATATTAATATGATTAATAAATTAAAGAATGGTGCTAGGGACTTAGTTAGGGTAGAAAAATTCTTATTACCTTCAATTAAAACTAAGAATAAAAGAGTTGTTTATGTTGCTACTTATACGGATGGTATAGAAGTATTAAATGGAATGCCACCATTAGAATTTAAAGATAGTTATAAACGTGCTGAATATATAGGTTTAACTTCACATATACCTGAAGAAGCTGCTATAGCATCTAAGAATACTAGAACTTTAGATAATGGTGTTGTTTATTCAGTATGTGAACCTCCTTTTATTAAGAATTTTACTGTAAAAAAATTAGCTAATAGATTATTGGGGAAACTTGATGATATTACTAAAGAAGAAATATTTAATAAGTATCGTGAAAGTGATTTGTTTGAAGATGGAGATACTTTAATTGATGCATTAGAATGGTATGTTAAACATAATTATGGTAGTTTTGATAGTAGTGAATTACATGAAGTTTATTTAGAAGTAATTAATGAGAATGAAAAAGTTATTGTAAGTATGTTAAATGGTAAAGCAGAAATTTCTTATATGTTTGGCGATTATATGTCTTTTGTTTGTGATAGACAACTATTATTAGATACTGAAGAAGAAGCGTTGTTTAATGATTATTTCTTATGGTTTGATGATAAAGAATATAAGGAAGATAGAGATGTTGCTTTTACTCCATTTGATAGTGAAGGCAGATTAGTTCCTAGTAAATTAAGAGACTTTAGTGGTACATCACATATGTTTAAATAAGGGGTGTTTTTGTGATAGATTTACATATGCATACTAAATATAGTGATGGTCAGTATGAAGTTAAAGATTTATTAAATATATTAAATGAAAAAGGAATTAAGTATGCTTCTATAACTGATCATAATTCTATAGGTGCTCATATTGAAATAAGAGATAAAGATTTATATAGTTTATATAAGGGTAAGATGATTACTGGGGTAGAGATACAAACTTTAGTAGATGATTATTTAATTGAAGTATTAGTTTATAATTTTGATATAGATAAATTAGGTACTTATATAGAAAATACTAGGAAGACTTTTTGGGAATTTCATAATAATGCTTATAAGGAATTGCTTAAGAAAGCAGATAGTTTAGGTTTAAAGTATATAGAACCTGATAGAGAGTTAACTAATGGTTATTATTGTAATATGAAGTTTCAAGAAGCTATTGCGTCTTGTTTAGATTATAATAAGAATATAATTGATGAGAAGATACTAACTGATCATTTATATTTTTATAGGAATGAGTTTCAAAGAGTAGGTAGTGATTTTTATGTTGATAATAAGAAAGCTTTTCCTACATTAGAAGATGTTGTTAAGAATGTTAAAGATGCGGGTGGTATGATATTTATTGCTCATATTGATGAATATCAAGCTATTCCTAATAAAATAGAATTTTTAGAAGATGTTTTTAGTAGATATAATTTAGATGGAATAGAGTGTTTTCATCCTGCTATAGATGTTGAGAATCGTTCAACTTATGTTGAGTTTTGCTCAACTCATAATTTATTGGTTAGTGCAGGTAGTGATTTTCATGGTAGTCATTTATCTCATAGAAAAAATATAACTACAGAAGCTACTTTGAACGATATTGGATGGTTAGAAAGCCTAAAATAAGGGATTTTACTTAATATTTTTGTTTTCAATCAATAAATCTTATGTTATAATCTCTTGAGTGAGGTGCATTAGGGATGGCTAAAACTAGAAGTGAATTAAGAGAAAAAGCAATGGTTATTTTATATCAAATAGATATATTAAAAAGTAACAAGTGTGAATACAATGTAGAAAATTTAATATCTGAAAACTTAGAAGTAGACAATGAATTTGTTAGAAATATTGTTTATGGAGTTGAAACACATTTAGAACAATTAGATGAAATAGCTAATGGACATATGAAAGATTGGTCTATTAATAGAATAGATAAGACTGGTGCTGCTATTTTAAGAATTGGTTTATTTGAAATATTATATGAAGAAGAAACACCTAACATAGTAGCTATAAATGAAGCAGTTGAACTTGCTAAAAAATATAGTGATGATAATGTAAGAAAAATTATTAATGCAGTATTAGATAAAGTTAATTCAGAACTATAAAAAAGAGCTATTATTTATAGCTCTTTTTTTTAGGAATATTTGTTAAAAAATGGCTTTAGTGGTATACTCTTTTATACGAATTAAGGGGGAAATATTATGGAAAGGATGCCTATTAAAGTAGATAAATTAGATAAAAACATATTTGATAAAGCATCATTATATATTCATGTATGTAAGGGAGATATTTTTAAAGATATTGATTTTAAAGATGAATATGATAAATTATGTATTTTATTTGATGATT
>JAZOOK010000025.1:0-9330 GCA_045654965.1 Candidatus Coprovivens sp.
AGCAACTATTCTTTACTATAATATAGTATCTAATCAAATTAATTTATTTGTACTAATACTTATGACTTTAGCATTAACAGTACTAGGTCAATTAGGAGATTTATTCTTCAGTAAAATAAAAAGAGAAAACAAAATCAAAGATTTCTCTAATATAATGCCAGGACATGGTGGTATCTTAGATAGATTTGATAGTATGACATTCATTGTTTTTGGTTACATAGTAATTATTAATTTAATATATTTATTTTAAAGGGTGATTAAATGAGTACAATATTAAACATAATATTATTCATACTTATCCTTGGTATATTAGTATTCGTTCATGAATTTGGTCATTTTATAACAGCTAAGAAAAGTGGAGTATTTATCCATGAATTCTCTATTGGTATGGGACCACTTATTAAAACTATAAAAGGTAAAGATGGAATAAACTATTCTATTAGAGCATTACCTATAGGTGGCTTTGTCCAAATGGCTGGAGAAATATATGAAGATGATGATACTAAAAAAATACCAAAAGATAAATTTATGTGTAATAAAAAATGGTATCAAAGATTCATGATTCTATTTGCTGGTGTATTTAATAACTTCTTATTAGCGTTAGTATTATTATTTATCATAGCATTCTTCTGGGGGGCACCATCATTAGATCCAATTATTAATGATGTAACTGAAGGAAAACCTGCTCAAATTGCTGGTATCCAAGCAGGAGATAGAATACTAGAAGTTAATGGTAAAAAAGTAAGTACTTGGGATAAAGCTCAATTACTACTTATAGTAAAAGATAAAGATAATACATACGAATTAAAAGTAAAACACACTAACGGTAAAACTGAAACAGTAAAAGTTAAACCTGAAGAAGTAGAAGATGAAGAAGGTAACAAATCAAGAGTATTTGGTATCGAAATAAAACAAAAAGTAAGTGGAAAATTCAAACTAGGAGCATCTCTAAAATATGCTTGGGGAAAATTCTGGGCTACAGTAGATCAAATGGGAGCAACAATAGGTAACTTATTTACTGGTGGAATATCAATAAATAGTTTATCTGGTCCTGTAGGTATCTATACAGTAGTAGGCGAATCTAGAAAAGCAGGATTTGAAAATATTATATTCTTAACAGCATACTTAAGTATTAACTTAGGTATCATGAATATACTTCCAATACCAGCATTAGATGGTGGACATATAATGTTCCTAATAGTTGAAATGATAACAAGAAAGAAAATAAATGCTAAAATAGAATCTATTTTAACAACAGTATTCTTCTTCTTACTAATACTATTAATGTTATATATAACAATACATGATATATTCACATTAATCATATAAGAGTCAATAAAGACTCTTTTTTATTTGTAAAAAAAATAAACATATATTATAATCTAATTAGAATATAAAAGAGTGGAGAGTTACATATGGCAAATATTACAATGTCAGTAGATCAAATAACTGAAATAGTTTCTAAATTACAAAGTTCTAGTAATGAAATAGAATCTATTTGGAATTCAATAAATTCTACTGAAGTTCAAAAAATAAAAGAATCATGGATAGGTAAAGATTGTGATGCTTATCTCAGTAAATTACAAGAAGTAGATGCTGATGTTCAAAAAGCATTAAAAGCACAACGTCTTTTAGCATCAACATTTGAAAAGGCAAAAACACAAGTAATGGAAGCACAAAATTCTATTGCAAGTAAAATATCTGGTGTATAAGGAGTAAGTTATGAACGGAAAGACATATATCAATGGTGACGAACTAACTGCCTTAGCCAATAGTTTAAAAGCCAAAAGTGAAAACATTTTAAGTACATATAAAGGAGATTGCTCACAAGCAATCCAAATGAGTTCTGAATGTCTACAACTAAGTGGATTAAATACAACAGAATTCTTCCAAGCATTAGAAAAAATATATACACAAGTAAATGAAAGAATTTCATCATTTGCAGACTTTTTAACTAATGTAGTAGTAGCAGAATACAATGCAGTATCTGAAGCTATTACAAATAGTTTTAATAATGAGTTTGCTATGGAAATATCTAACTTATTAGGTATTGGTATTACTTCTTCAATTGGTCCAATAATTGCACCAGCAATTCCAGGAAGACCAAAACCACTTGAACCTACAAAACCAATTATCAATCCAGTAAAACCTGAACCACTAAAACCAATACAACCAGATGAACCAATATATACAATACAACCAGTACAACCAAAACCAGGTATTATAAAAACAAAAGACCTAGAGCCAATAGCTAAAGATGACGGAGTTATTAAACTAGATCCAAGAGAATGGGATGGAACATTTAATGGTGGTAACAAAGTTATAAGCAGAGCAGATGGAAATTCATCTCCAGTACCAGTATACTTAGATGATAATGGTACAGCTATTGCTGCAACACCTGAAATTAGAACAGGAGCTGTACCAGCAGTTGAACCAAAGATTGAACCAATATCAAGTACAATTTCAAGTGTAAAAGCAGATCTTCCACCATTACCAACTAAACCATCAACTGGTTCAGTAAGTGTTGGCGGATACTCATACGGTGGAGGCGGTGGTGGAAACATGGCAGCTGCAATTGCTTTTGATAGCATGTCAAATCCACTAAGAAAATTAAAATAAAAACTGATATTAAATCAGTTTTTTTGTTTGCAAAATCAATTATATGCAATAGAAGAGTTCATAAAATCACTAAGTAGTAAGGTAGCTGTTTAATATGATAGATATAATAATACCTATAGCCAATAAATGTCCTAACCTAAAACAAACACTTTTAAGTTTGTTATTACAATCTACAAATTATAAACTTAATATAATAATAAAACATTAGATAAATTAATGATTTGGATTATAATAGAACAATAATAGATAATGACTATATATTTACCTTAGAAAATATTCATTAATTTATAGACATAAAAAAAGAAAACAAATATAATAATATATATATGGTAGATTCCAATTACTTAAATAATAAATATGGTATATGTGATAAATAAAAATATAGGAGGCAATTATGAGTAAAGATCAAACATTCTTAAATCCAGTAGAAATAACATCTATTGCTAATAACTTAAAAGCAAAATCAGAGCAAATATATAATGAATATAAAACTAATTGCACTCCAGCAATGGAATTAAGTAAAGACTGTATTAGTTTAAGTGGAGTAAATCCATCAGAATATTTTCAAATGATAGATGATATATATGTGAAATTAAATGAAAGATTATTAAAATTTTCAGAATTCTTAATTACAGACATAGTAGCAGAATATACTACTTTATCTGAAAGAGCAGTAAAAAGTACTGAAACTAATATTCAATAATAAATTGGTATAAGAAAAGTGGTGAACACTATGAACAACTATGATTTAATAACAGAACAAATAGAAGAAATAAATGCTAAACTAAAAGAAATAGATAAACAAATGATTATCGTAGAAGATATAAAACCACAATTTGGTAATATGGATACATTTATTCCTGAATTAGAAGCTGCATACAAAGAATTTGATCAATCATTATCAAATAGTATAACTAGAACTCAAACAATAAATAAAATAGTTATAAGTGATGCTATAGACGAATACACTGATATATATCGTGATTTAAATGAAAAATGTAAAACTATAATAGATGATCTACTATCTAGTGTTAATATAGTAGAATCACCAAAAGAAGTAATAACTACAAAACCTATACTTAGTTATCATGATGTAGAAAGACCAGTATATGAGTATCTAACAGAAGGACCAATAATTACTGATAAATTTATAAATGATCAAGTAGACTTCATAAAACCTATTGATATAGGAAGAATAGATGATAGTGTAATTCCACTACCTACACCAGTACAACCAGAAATAGAAATACTTGATATGTAAGAGCCATAATGGCTCTTTTAAATTTGCCAAAATACATAAAGAATGTTAAAATACACCATTGTAAAAAGGGGATGTCTCTTATGGCTTATGAAAATTATGAAATGGACTTAATAAGTAGTTTTGGTTACGAAGTAGAACAAGGTATAATAAACCCAAATAATACAGATATACAAGGCAATAATGCAAGAAATAAATATAATAAATATATTTCATCAATAATATCTTTAAATCCAAAAGAATATCTAACAACAGACTTTGAAGAACTAGGTAGAACAAGAGTATTTGAAAAAGCATTTGAAATTATAATATATATATTTGGAAATAAAGTAATACCAGAAGCATTAGAGTATTTTAAACATTTAGTACCTTCAGGTGCTAAAGAACCATTAAATAGTATTTGTTTAACTAAAACAGATACATTAACAGGAGATACTACTACAATAGTAGAAATACCTGATTTTAAAACAAGTAGTAATATAGTAACTATAGTATTAGAATTCTCTCACTATTATTTAAATAAGGTTGGAGTAGACTTTAATAAGAAAAGATACTATGAAGAAATAATAGCAATATTATGTGAAAAGATAGCATCTCAAATAGTAGAACTACATACTTGTCAAATAGATTTCTATGATAAGATGACAGAACATAGATTAGAAACTATATCATGGCATTATAGTAAAAATTTACAAGAGATGAATAGTCTATTAGAAGAATATGCTAAATTAGAAAAAAGAGCAAAAACAGATTTATTTGATAGAATGAGATTACAACAATTTCAAACTCAAATGCCTATTATAAGAACTGCTAAAGGCATTAGTGCTTTAAGAGGTTATTATCAAAATATGGCAGACGGTTTTGGTATAGGATTCCTATATAGTGAATCATTATTAGAAAGATTTTTAGATGATAATTTTGCATTCCAAGCTCAATTAGATAAATTAATTAATCATGAACAAAGTCTTCAAGATTTATTAAATTATTATGGAATAAATGCTAGAAGTAATGAAGTATATGATCTAGCTAATAAGAGAATAGAGGAAATAAAAACTTTCAAAAAAAGATAAGGAGAATTATTATGATGTTATTACCACCAGAAGCAATTCAACAAGCTTATAATTTTAAAGTTGATGCTAAAACTCATGGATATGATATGACATTTAAAGAATTACAATTCAGTAAAGGTAATAGAAACTATATTAGAATATTAAAGAGATTAGAAGAAATAACTTTACCTAATCCATCATTATTTACTTATAATAGATTATCTCTAACTGAATTAAAATCTTTATTAACAGAAATAATGATTAAAGTACTAGGTGAAGACCATACTAGTGAAATAGAATATTTAAATAGTTTATTATACCCAACTAATACATCAGAAATGTTTGATTCTATATTAGAAGAAGAAATAGTTGGTAATGACTTCATACCTAAAAGAATACATATCAACAGAGAATTATCTACTATTCAAGTAGCATCAACAGGTCACGAATATATTCATGCTTTATTATCTAGATATAAGAGTAATGACTTTAATAGAGTAATGTCTAACATTCACTATAAAGAATTACTAAGTATCTTAACTGAATATATTATTGTATATGAATTAAGTGATATGTTAAAAGATAAATCTCTAAGAGAAAAACATAGTACTATAAGAGCTAAACATGATAAAGATCAAGCAACAGAACATAAAGCAACTGAATTATTAAAAGGTAAACTATCTAAACTACAATTAGATAGACAAACTATAGAATGTTTAAAGTTATATTTTGATTTTGAATCACATAATTCATTCGGATACATATTATCAGATATATATAGTAGAAGATTATTCTCTCTATATCAAGATGATCCTAAAACTTTGTTATCTATAATAAGACATATTATTCATGGAGAAAAAAGTATCCAAGACTTATTAAAATATTACGACCTATCTTTAACTAACATACCTACATTAGAAACATTTAATCAAGAATTATCTCTATTAAAGAAATAATGATTAATTATTATTCATTAAGTAAGTTAGTTAAAGAAGGAATAGATATAGAATCTATTATAAATGAGATTCTATTAACAACAATAAGTGCTAAAACTACATATCCAGAATATACTAAATGGTTTGTAGAAAAACACATACCTGGTATTTACTTAGGTACAAGAGATACTATTATCGCAGTACGTAATAATAAAATAGTAGGTGTATCTAATATAAAAAGAGATAAAGAAAATAAACTATGTACAGTATATTTTGATCCTAAATATAGAAAACAAAGACTAGGTATAACTCTTGTAGATAAGTCTATTGAACTTATCGGAGACTCTAAACCATTAATAACTATGCCATCATCTTATCTACCACAATTTAAAAATATTATTAAAAGATATGACTGGCAATTAACAGACTGTATTGATGGTTGTTATCAAGAAGATACAAGTGAATTAATATTCAACGGAGAAGTATCTCAAGGTAATAAAGATCTATCTAACGAAGAGAGAATAATACTTACATATAAACATACAAAAGATAAAAATATACTTAAATTATTATCGTTCGGATACATAAAATACATACTATTTATGATAAATCCCTACAAAAAGAGACATAAAGTACTAAAAAACTCTTAAAAAAGTAAAAAAAAAGCAAAAAAAGTATTGTCAAACCTACTTAAAAGTGATATATTTAATTTGCTTACTTTTATGGCGCTGTAGCTCAGCTGGCTAGAGCATCCGGTTCATACCCGGCAGGTCGTGTGTTCGAATCACACCGGCGCTACCAATTAGTAAATAACTCGAACTTAAATGTTCGAGTTTTTTTGTTCTCAAAATATGATAAAATATAAAAGTAATAAATATCTAATGGAGGTATTACTATGTCAATAACAAGAAAGAGATATTTCATTCGTTTAATATGTCGAATAATTATATTCATAGCATGTTTATGTCTATGCTTTAAACCAGACTTTTATAATATTATAGAAGGTATGAATTTCTTTAAACAATTCCATATATTACATATCCTATGGTTCATATGGATGATAGATATAATACTTCAAATAATCCCTCTAAAAAATAAAGTAGCATTAGGTTCACAAAAATTATTTGCAAATCGATTCAAAGGTATTAGAGAAAAAATAAATTATAAAGCACTTAAATCATATATTAAATTTACTACAGCAGGTGCTTATAAAGTAATGATTATTTGGGTATTATTAATAGCTATAATAGGAATCTTATACTATAACAATATAATAAATGAAATATGGATATTTATGATATCAGTATTCTTCTATGTATGTGATCTTATATGTGTATTAATATGGTGTCCTTTTAGACTTATTATGAAAAATAAATGTTGTACTACATGTCGTATCTTTAACTGGGATCACCTAATGATGTTCTCACCATTAATATTTATTGGAGGATTCTTTTCACTATCATTAGTTATTATGTCTATACTAGCATGGTTAGTATGGGAACTATGTGTATTTATCTATCCAGAAAGATTCTCTGAAATGACAAACGAATCTTTAAGATGTTCTAATTGCACAGATAAACTATGTACACAATATTGTGGTAAAAAAAAGACTAGATAGAAATATCTAGTTTTATTATTGTTTGAAGTCGCATTTTTTGACCTCAAAAACTTAAAATTGCATTATATCTATTTATAAGATATAATAACTCCCACTAAAGGGGGATTAATATGTACATAGAAATACTAAACACAATATATGAACTAATGCAAAAAAGAATAGTACCTACAAAAACAAAATTACTTGAATTAGGTTATACTGAAGAACAAATAAATTATTTATTAACAAACAATCTTATTATAGAAGTTCAACCTAATATATATAAAATGACATCTATAAAAGCATTATTCGAATATGGTAAAAACAATATGTTACAAGGTAATAAAAGAACAGCTCAAGAAATATATTTACTATGTTACAAAATAAAACCTAAACATAGAGATACATGCTTACAATTATTCTATAATGCTGTTCAACATGAAGACTACGATAAAGCATATGAATACCTATATGCATTAGAACACGTAAGTACTCAAGAACATATGAGAAAAGATTATAAGATATATCTATATTTACTATCTCAAGTAAGTGAAGTACCAAAAGAATATCAAGAAAAACTAGAAGCAATACTTAATGATAGAAATCTAATTACACATAAAAAACCAAATAAACAACAAAAACAAGATAATTTAGTAGTATCTTTAATACTAAAAGGTAAATATAAATTTGCTATAGAAAGTTTAAATAACTTCTTAGCTGAAGATTATGATTATGAAGTGCATAGAATAATTATAAAAACATTAATAAGAAATATAATTAATAAAGATGAAAAATATAAAAAAGATTTACTAGATAAAGTAAAACATAAAAGATATAGAGAAATAATAAGTATCTTAGAATCTATATCTGCAACAAGACCATTAAGAACTGATGAACAAAGTATTCTAGAAATAACACAAGCAATAATATCTATATTTGAAACACAACAAGTACCTGTCCCAATACCTAATGATGCAACTAATACAAAAGATGCTATAGCATATTTAGATTACGAAAAAGCTTTAGAGCTAGAAACAAAGTTCTTAACAGAAAAAGATAAATCAGTAGATAACAGTTCGATTCATTTTTTATTATCAGAAATAACTAAACTGATAAGAAATATAAATAGATTACAATCAAATGGAATAGAATTAACTTCTAATCCTACATTAAATAATTAATATGGAAACAATAAACTATTATACAGGTAATCTACTTGTTGATGAAGTAATTAGTAAAAAAAATTTAATTGCTATGCAAAGATATAGTGAAGGATATTATAGTTTCTTATTTGATGGAATTGATACAGTAGAAGATGTATGTTATTGGTGTGATTGCTCAAAAGAAAATCTACATATTATACTAGGTAAAGATTGGTACATTTCATATGTTACTAGAGAAGGTTTAATAGAAATAACAGAATGGATAAATAATCCAAGAGAAAACAATATACTAGAGCAAACAAACGAAATGATTAAAACTATAATAAGTATTTTATTATTAAGTGAAGGTCAAGAAATATTTGCTAGTATGAGACATCATACATCATATAAATTTTATGAAAAATTAAAAAGGTTAGGATATGTAGAAGAACTTTTTAAAGATAGTAAAATGGAAGTAGATATTCCATTAGAACTAGATAAGATAGTTCATATGTTATCAGAAAGATATAATAGTTTAGAAGAATATTTTGCTGATGAAAACAGAATTCATTTTCCTGAATATGCAGAATACATATATCATGATATTACATTTTGTATAACAGACAAATTCATCAAAAGATATAAAAAAGATTCGCCTATATTATTAAAATAAATATATAACAAGTTATAGCTTTATAAAACTTTTTTATAAAGCTTCTTTTTTTATGTA
>JAZOOK010000026.1:0-2992 GCA_045654965.1 Candidatus Coprovivens sp.
AAGATGTTACAAAGAGTATATGGTGTATGTTTCCCTTCACAAGAAGAACTTGATTCTCATTTAAAAGAATTAGAAGAAATGAAATTAAGAGATCATAGAAAAATAGGTAAAGATTTAGAAATATTTATGGTTAGTGATTTAGTAGGTAAAGGATTACCAATGTATTTACCTAATGGATACTTAATGTGGGATTTATTAGAACAATACATTAAAGGTAAAGAAAGAAATTTAGGTTACTTACATGTATTAACTCCACCACTAGGAAATGTTGAGTTATATAAAACTTCAGGACACTGGGATCACTATAAAGAAAATATGTTCCCTATGATGAAAGTTGAAGATGAAGAATTCGTACTTCGTCCAATGAACTGTCCACATCATATGGTTGTATATAGTAATAATGTACATTCATACAGAGATTTACCAATTAAGATTGGTGAAATAGCTAGAGATTGTCGTTTTGAATCAAGTGGATCATTAAAAGGTATTGAAAGAGTTAGAACTTTCTGTCAAAATGATGCTCACTTATTTGTTACTCCAGGACAAATTCAAGCTGAATTTAGTGAAGTAGTTAACTTAATATTAGAAGTTTATAATGAATTAGGAATTAAAGATTTTAGATTTGAATTATCTTTAAGAGATCCAGAAGATAAAGTTAAATATTATCCAGATGATGATATGTGGAATAATGCTGAAGATACTTTAAGAAAAGTATTAGATGGATTAAATTTAGATTATGTGGAAAAAATAGGTGAAGCAGCATTCTATGGACCTAAATTAGATGTTCAAGTTAAACCAGCTGTAGGACCTGAATATACATTATCTACTTGTCAATTAGACTTCTGTTTACCAATGCGTTTTGATTTAGGATACATTGATAATGAAGGTAATAAACAAACTCCAGTAGTATTACATAGAGCTATATTCGGAAGTATTGATAGATTTATGGCTTACTACTTAGAAGAAACTAAGGGGTATTTACCAGTGTGGTTAGCTCCTAAACAAGTAGAAGTAGTACCTGTTAATATTCAATATCATGAAGAATATTCTAAAGAAGTATTTGAAGCATTAAAGAAAGCTGGATTTAGAGTTTCTTTAGATGCTAGAAATGAAAAACTAGGTTATAAATTGAGAGAATCTGTTATTAAGAAAGTTCCTTATATGTTAATCTTAGGTCAAAGAGAAGTTGATGAAAAATTAGTATCTTATAGAAGAGCCGGTAGTGAAGAAACTACTACAGTATCATTAGAAGAATTTATTGAATTATTAAATAATGATATTCAAAATAAAGTAAGATATGATAAATAATTAAAGCAAGCTGTGGCTTGCTTTTTTTGTTGTGTTAAGTTGGTAAATTTGTTTATTGTAAGATATTGAAAATAATGGTAAAATGAATATGTATAATATGAGAGAGTATTAGTTTAGAGAAGAGGATATATATGGGAGATTATGATTTTTACGTTGATTCAGAAGCTTTATTAAACTTAAAAAGTGAAATATCATCTAAAATAGGTGCTGTTCAATCTAGTTTAACAGCTATGGAATCAGCTGTTTCGGCTATGGGTGGCCAAGATGGTTGGGTAAGTGATGTTTACAATATTTTAAGTGAAAAGTTTAATGATAGAAAGCAAGCTTTAGAATATGCAATTTCATATTTAAAAGCTTATGAAGCAACTATAGCAGCAGCTGCTGAAAAAGCTGAGGCTTTAAGCACAGCAATTTCTAGTGTTTGTGCTAGTGAATAGGGAGGGACTTATTATGGCAGATAAATTAAATTATGGTGTTGTTGAAGATAAGTTATCTTCTTTTAATTCAAGTTGTGATTCTATGTATAATGCTCTTAAAGAACTTGATAGTGCTGTTTCTGATTCGTTAGGAACAAACGGCGGAGTAATTCGAGGCGAATTAGGAAATTCATTATTGAATGATTGGGATAATAATTGTGCTTGTTTCTTAAATTTTAAAGGTTTATTTGATGAATGGCATACTGCTGCGGTAGATATTTGCGCATCTAATGAAGCTTTTGAAAAAGAAAGTGTTGAAGCAACTGAAGCTATTTACACAATGGAAGGACAAGCTCCAGAAGGAGGAACTGTATAATGATTAATGTTAATTCTCAAATAGAAAATTTACAAAACGCAGTAACTTCTTTAAATACTAAAATAGAAGAATTAGATTCAAATATTTTATCTACTGGTGATGATGCTATTGCTGGATTAAAAGAAAAATTAAAATTAGCTGTAGATGCTTTAAACCAAGATATTCAAGCAATGCAAGCTGAAGCGAATAGTGCTAATGAGAATAAAAAATGGTAGAAAGAAGAGGGATTTAAATGGCTATAATAAAATTTGATAGTGAAAAAGCTGATGCTCTTATTAGAGATTTAACTAAGATCTCTTCTGATATAGAATCTAATTTAGGAAAAGTATATACAAATTCTTATGGTAAAGAAATTAGTTTAAGTGATGCAAGACTTAAAGTTTATGCATATAGAGATAAACTTATTGATATAGTGCAGGAAGATGGTTCTGTTATACAAGAAACTATAAGAGAAAGATATTTAAAAAATAATTTTATTGCTAATGCTAGAGCTTATAATCAGCATATTAGAAATTTATATAAAAGATCTAGTAATGCTAAAACTAAAGCTACACAATCTATTGAAAGTGTTATTAATTCGTTGAATAAGATTAAAGCATTAATTAGTGAATTTGAAACAGAACATAGCTTAAGATTATCTAGTAGTTTAGATGATGTAGGGCAATTTGATTTCAATTTCTTAAGTGCTTATGGTCCTATGGGAAAACCGGATAATTATTCACCATCTTTTGGTACTGTTGTAGTAGATGAAGCATTTACTAGTCATTATTTAGGAATGCTTGGAGAAAGACCTACATCAATTAATTTAGAAAAATTAGCTGTATTTGATAGTATGTTTGATATAGCTAGAGATAATGCTTTATCTTATGAAGATAAGATGAATGGATTTAGA
>JAZOOK010000027.1:0-3061 GCA_045654965.1 Candidatus Coprovivens sp.
GGTATGACAATATTTGGTATTACATATACTAAAGATGATATAGGTAAAACATATAACTATACATTGGAAGAATTAAATGATAATCAACCTAATGTAACTTATTCAGATAAAGTATATAAGATACAAGTAGAAATAGTATTAAATAGAGAAGATAAACTACAAGCTAATATAAGACTTGATGGAGAAGAAGTAGATAGTGTTAAAGCATTATTCGAAAATATCTATCATAAAGTAGATGCACCTGGTCCACAACAACCATTAGATGTAGAAATCAAAGCTAAAAAGACAGTAAAAAATATTGGTGACTTCGAAATAAGTCCAGAAGGATTCACATTTATATTAACTAATACAGAAACTGGAATGCAAAAGAATAGAACATCTGACCAATATGGTGATGTAGTATTTGAATTACAATACACAACATCTGATGTAGGTAAGACATATCATTATACATTAGAAGAATTAGATGATAGAAAACAATATATAACTTATAGTACAGCAATCTACTATGTAGATGTAGAAGTTAAATTCAATGAAAATGATAAGTTATCAGCAGTAGTTAAAGTAAATGATAAACTACAAACTGAATTAACTCCATCATTCGAAAACATCTATGAAAGATATGAAGAAACTACACAAGATAGTATTAGAATAGATGTAAATATTACTAATAGAATGACATGTATTGAAGGTTGTGAATTAGGTCCAGATAACTTCAAGTTCAGACTAGAAGAAATAGATACTGGAATCTCTAAAGGAGCAACATCAGATAAACATGGTAAAGCATCTATTGAATTAAAATTCGATAAAGATGATATTGGTAAATCATTCAAATATAAACTATATACAGTTGATGAAAAGAAAACTGGTATAACATATGATACTAAAGAATACATAATCGATATCTATGTAACAACTAATAACGATGGTGAATTAGTATTAGAAATTAAAGTAGATGGAGAAGAAGTAGATAGTATTAATGCTATATTCGATCAAACATGCTATGCATCAGGTGATGTAACACCAGATACAGGAGCAGAAATAGGATTAACTATCCCAGTACTATTCTCATTAATAGCATTCTTCATGATGTTAGTATTATTCGAAAATAATAAAGCATTAAATAAGAATGAAGTAGATTATATTACTGAATAAAATAAAAACTACTAGTAAAAACTAGTAGTTTTTTTATGCAAAAAAAAGGAAATCACACCTCCTATGGAGAATATATAAAGTAGGAGGAGTGTAAATAATGAAACAAGAAATAATAACTAATTTAAAAGTAAACAACAATGAAATAAGAGTAATGAGAGTAAATAACGAAGAATATATTTCATTAACTGATTTAGCAAGATATGCAAATCAAGAAGAACCATCAGAAGTAATTCGAAATTGGATGAGTAACAAAAATTCATTTGCATTTTATTCATTATGGGAAGAGTTGAACAATAAAAATTTTAATTACGTGGAATCACACGGAATTAAAATTAATGAAGTTCCATATAATCGTTTCACGATGACACCAAAAAGATGGTGTTCAAAATTCAACTCAATTGGAATAATAACTAAAGCAGGAAAGTATAGTAGTGGAACATTTGCTCATCCAGATATAGCGTTTGAATTTGCAAGTTGGTTAAGTCCAGAATTTAAGTTATATCTTATTCAAGAGTTTCAAAGGTTAAAGAAATCAGAAAGTTATCAAGAAAAAATAGAGTGGCAAGCTAATAGAACTCTAGCAAAAGTAAATTACTTAATTCATACTAACGCAATAAGTGAACATATTGTACCAAAACTAACTGATAAACAAATAAGATATGTATATGCAGAAGAAGCAGATGTACTTAATGTAGCATTATTTGGTATGACAGCAAAAGAATGGAGAGATAACAATCCTTCCTTAGCAGAAACAGGTAACATAAGAGATTATACAGATCTTCTACATTTAGTAATACTAAATAACTTAGAAAACATAAATGCTACATTAATCAAGATGAATATCTCTCAAAGTGAAAGATTAATACAACTAAATGAACTAGCTAGAAAACAACTAGAAATTTTATATAATAGTAATTCTTTAAAAGAATTGAATTATAAGTAGGAGTAATAATATGAATGACATAATACAAGAGTTAAACATAGAAAATATGATATATGAAATACGAGGAAAACAAGTAATGCTAGATAGTGACTTGGCCAAACTATACCAATGCAGTAATGGAACTAAGTCAATAAATTTAGCTGTTAAAAGACATTTTAAACGATTTCCTGAAAGATTTATGTTTCAATTAACAGAAAATGAAGTTTCAAGGTTTCAATTTGAAACCTTGAATAAGAATGGTCAAAAGCAAGGAACAAATATCAAATATTTGCCATATGTATTTACAGAACAAGGTGTAGCTATGTTAGCAGCTGTGTTAAGAACACCGGTAGCAGAAGAAGTAAGTATTAAAATTATGGACGCCTTTGTAGCAATGAGAAGGTATATTTATTCTAATTCATTAGAACAAAAGTATATTAATAATCTAGTTATGAAACATGAAAACCAATTAAATACAATATTTGATTATTTTGAATCTAAGGATCCAGTTAATGATATTTATATTACAGGCCAAGTATATGATGCATATTCTAGAATACTGGATATATTACAACTAGCAAAAGAAGAACTAATTATAATAGATTCCTATGCTGATAAATATGTTCTAGATATGATTAGTAAAATAAAAGTACAAGTAACACTAATACTAAGTACTAATAGTAGATTAACTGAATTAGATATAGATAAATACAACAAAGAATATAGTAACTTAACAATAATATATAATGATACATTCCATGATAGATTTATTATTCTAGATAAAAAGAAAATGTACCATTTAGGTACATCATTAAATAACGCTGGTACAAAAACATTTGCAATAAACAAAGTAGAAGATACAAGATGGTTAGAATTAGTATTAACACAACTATTGTAAAGATAACTTCTTAACCATGACGGTACTAGGTTTAACTCTACGTCTATAAAACATAACTTTATTTCTTAATTCATCTAACTTAACTA
>JAZOOK010000028.1:0-10911 GCA_045654965.1 Candidatus Coprovivens sp.
TGTAAGTGTTTTAACTTATTTATCTATTGTGTATGATATGGATATATTTTTAGCTGGTTTAGATTTGACTAGTGAACAAGAACCTTTCTTGATAATGCCACAAATACTTGCTATTAGTGATGAAACTGTATTTGTTAAAGCAAGTTGTTTTGATTGTGGTAGGGAAGCGTCTTATACTTACTATGATGGAACTAAAGATGAAGCTATTAAAGTGGGAGATGAAGGGTATTTTCCATTATGTGCTAGATGTTTATTAAAGCGTCGTGGTAGGGAAGGTATGAAAAAGGTTTTAAGATTAGAAGATATGAAAAAGAACGATAATTAATTATCGTTCTTTTTTTGTTTTCTATCATAGATTATTTTTATTATTAGGCCAATAAATGTTGTTAAAGATATAATAATTGGAATTGTAAAGTTTGTTTTGTATTCTAGTTTTATTTTATGTGTTCCTGGTTCACATTCTATCCCCGTTAATGAATTAAGTATTAAAACTGGTTCAACTTCTTTATCATCTATAGTTATTTTCCAATGTTTATCGTATGGTATTGATGTGAATATTATTTGATCTTGTTCTACAGTTATTGTTCCTTCTATTAAGTTATCTTTATATGAAGTGTATTTTATTTGGTTTTTTTGAAGTTTATTATATGTTTCGACGAATTTTTGTTCATTGAATAAATATACTTCTAATGTCTTTTCAGGTTCTTGTTCTGATGGATAAATGATTTCTATAATGTCATTTTTATTTAATTGTAGTTGTAGGTGTAATGAGTTTTTAATTTCTATAATTTCTAAATCTTTATTTTTAACTAAATCTTTATTATATGTGTATGCGGTATTATTAATAATAATAACTTGATAAATATTTTTAAGATTTATGTAGTATGAACCTGTTTTAGTTATTTTATATTTGTTGTTTTGTTTTTTTAGTTGGTGTATATTTTCTTTTGTTAGGTAATCTATGTTAGTATTTGCTATTGTTTTTAATAAGAGATTTTGATTTTCGAAATAGTTATCATTGTTTAGAGCAATGTTTTGAATTTCTTTATGAGTTGTAAATATTTTTTCTAAATGATAATTATTGTTCGTTTTAATGTTTAGAAGTGTTTTGAATATTTGATTGTTTGGACAAATATTCACGTATTCTTTGGTATCTGTGTAGCAACCTAGTGTTTGTAAATCTAATAATGTTTGATTATATTGCATAGTTGAGAAATAAGGTATTCCATTTTTATTTTCATAAAGTGCAATATTTTCGAAGTAACCATATTCTATATTATGATTTAATATTTCTCGATAATTTGCATTTTTATGATAAGTGTAGTTTTGGTCAATAGTTAAATTGTATGAGTTTATGTTAATAATAGAGATAGCGCCTATTTCTAATATTACTATTAGTGTAAATATGTATTTGAATATTTGTTTATTTTTATAGAATATAAAGAATAGTGTATAAATAATCAATGCAACTATATTTAATATGAATATGTTTGTTTCAATGTTTTTGAATATGAATTCTATTATTAATAGGGTAATAAGTAATATGTTAATAAAAAATATTTTTTTATCTATTTTGGTATCGAATGTATTACAATTTTTTATAAATAAATGAATTAGATAGAAAGATATTAAGAATGAATATTTAAAGTTGTGCCCTATAGGAATACGGAAGCCATTTATGATGTAATTTAATTGTTTAGAATACAATAGTGCTATTAAAAGTATAAATATTATAAATGACTTAATTCTTTCTTTTTTATCAATTTTATTGTTTATGAAATAGTATAATAAACTAATTGTAAATATTGTATTAATTGCAATGTTAGGAAATATTTCTCCATTGTTCTTTAATGGAACTATAATATTACCACTAAAGAATGCCTTTATTATGTTTAGCATAGGTATAGTAGTTAAATCTGGAGTTGTAGAATTAATAATTGACTGTATGTTTAGGAAATTATCATAAGTTATATATATAGAAAATAATGATAATCCAATTGTTGCAATTGTTGATAGTACGATGATATTAAAAATTTTAATCTTTTTAGATAATTCTTTTTTTGTAAATATCATTTGAAATATAAAATAACTTAAAGTATATAAGCATATTATCCATGCCATATAAAAGTTAGAGATCATTATATAGGCAAGTGAAAATATGTAGGTATATGGTTTATTTTCATTAATTATTTTTTCTATACCATATTGTAATAGTGGGAACATCATAAATGAATCTAACCAAATGATTGATTCATGATATGCTAAGAACCATGCTGAGAAAATATATGAAAGTGAAATAATAGTAGATAATGTTTTATTATTAGTTTTCTTTAAAGAATAGAAAGTTGTTGTAATACTTGTGATTATTAGTTTTATTGTAATAATAGCAATGAACATCGAATTAGCTGATTTAAAAGGTAGTACTAATAAGTTGATTGGACTTGATAAATAATGTGTGAAATTAAAGAAAAATGAATTACCTAATCCATTTAAAAATGAATAGTTTAGTAATGTACCATCTTGAATTTTTCTTATAAAATTAAATAACATTGGTTTATATTGGTAAAAAGCTTCGTATTGTGCTAAATCGTATTTACCGAATGGTGCTATATCATTAATAATTAGAGTTAAGTAAAAAATGAGTATAGCTATTAATGTGTTAATGATATATGGTTTTAATGTTGTTAATTTTTTTGTTTTTTGTTTTATGTTATTTTTCATTATTATCACCTAATAGTTATTATATCGGTAAATTAGTGTATTTTCTACATTTTTTGTATATAAATATCTTTATTATATAGTTGAGGTGGAATATGAGAGTTAAGATATTTGATGAAAACCATGAAGGTGATTTAGAAAAGAGTGTTAATGATTTTTTAGGTACTGGTAATTTAGATGTTATAGATATAAAGTATCAAGTTTCAATTAGTATGTTTGGTGATGATCAAATATACTGTTTTTCTGCTATGGTTGTATATGATGAATAGTTATTTACATATAACTATTTTTTTGTTGTTATTTTATATTATTTTTTATAAAAAAATGTTATAGTATGAGGTGTACTTTTAGTATAAATAAAAACTTATCTTGTTTAAGATAAGTAATTAAAGCATATACATATTGTTATAGGTTGTTTCTGTTGAAGAATCTTGAAGAGGGATTGTATTTTCTAATTTAGATAGACGATTATCGAGTCTATTAACTTGTCTTTCTAGTTTAGATAAGCGGTTATCAATATCATTTGAATTAGTTAGTGCTGGGCCAGAATAGTAGTTAGAATTCATACTAGTTTGAGTATATGGTCCTTGATTAGGCATTGGCATACCATCAGGAATAAATGTTTGAGATTGGGCATTATAGTTGGTAAAGAATGAATTACGATTTCTTTTCATATAAGTTCCTCCTATTAAAAGTATATGTTTAGTAGTAGAAAGGTTGAATAAAATGAGACTTAGAAATGTAAAAAATGCAAGAGAGATAGTGGATAATAGTCCTTTTGTGGTACATAGTCCTAAAGAATATAAAGGAAGATATAATGAAGTATTTGGAAATAATAATCCTATAGAATTAGAAATAGGGATGGGTAAAGGTAATTTTATAATAGATAAAGCTATTAAGAATCCTAATATTAATTTTATTGGTGTAGAAAGATATGAAAGTGTACTATGTAGAGCTTTAGAAAAATTGGAAGATAAACAATTACCTAATGTTAAGATTATTTGTATAGATGCAATAGAATTAGATGAAGTTTTTGATAAAGAAATTAGTACTATTTATTTAAATTTTAGTGATCCATGGCCTAAGAAAAGACATGCTAAAAGAAGATTAACTTCTCATGTTTTCTTACCTGTGTATGATTTAATATTTAAAAATGAAAAGATGATAGTGCAAAAGACTGATAATGTAGGTTTATTTGAAAGTTCAATAGTTAGTTTAAGTACTTATGGATATACAATTGAAGATATTTCTTTAGATTTAGCAAGTACTGGAATGGAAAATAGTTTGACTGAATATGAAGCTAAATTTATGAGTCAAGGAATTAAAATTAATTATCTAAAAGCTAGAAAAAAATAATGTTTTAATTTAATTTTATAAATGTTATAATAAATAGTGAAGATGTGGAGAGACGGTATGAAAAAGAAATTTATTTTATTTTCTCTTTTAATGTGTATTTTATTAACAGGATGTACTACTCTTGATAAGAAAACAATAGATGATATTATCAAAGATGGAACAGATAGGAATGCTATTGTATATAATAAGTATCGTAAGGGGTATAAGTATAATTTACCTAGAGGTTTAACTGTTTTAGATAGTACTGAATATAATGAAATTATTAGAGATGATAAATATACATATTATTTATATGTTGATGCAGTAAGTCACTATAATAAAGTAATTGAAAAGTATGAAGTATCTGATAAAGCACACACTTCGATGAGAATTAGTTTTGAAGATAAGTATGGATATCTTGAAATTAATGAACTTGAAGATGGTAAGTATTTTATTGAAATTATGTATAATTATGCTAAAATAGAAGTGATAGTAAGGGAGATTGACGTTAAAATTGCAGTGTCAAATTCGCTTAGTATTTTATCATCTATTGATTTTAATAATGATGTATTAAAGAACTTACTAGATGAAGAAGTTTCACAATTTTCTGAATTTGAAATTGATATTTTTGAAACAGTAACTACTACAGATAGTCAATATTTGGGTACTGTTGAAGAAAAAGAAGAAGATGATGAAGAAGAAATATATGATTCAGATTACATTAATTAAGGCGGTGTTATAAATGGGATTATTTGATAAAATAAAAAGTGTTTTGTTCGAAGATGACGAAGAAGATGAATTACAAGAAATGCCGGTTTATACTGAAAAGGAAGAAGTTAAGGAAGTAGCAATAGTTGCTGAAGAACCAGAAGTTCAACCAATAGTAGAAGAACCAATAAAAATGGATGAAAAATCACATTTTAGAAATGTTAAAAGAGATATAGATATAGATTTATCATTTGAAGAGAGTGATGTTTTAAGTGATATAGTTTCTAGTACTGAAATAAAAGAACCAGAACTTGTTAAACCACAAGTTAAGCAACCAATTTTGGAAATGCCTGCTATGAAACATCCACAACCAGAAGAAAAAAAATCAGTATTTTTATCATTTGACGAAGATGAATTTGATAGATTAAATTCTAGAGTTAATAAAAATGAAGCTAGAGTAAGACAAGATATAAGAACTAATACAGTTCCTAATGTTGAAGCAAGAAAGGCTAATAATAATTTTTCTTCTACTTCAACATCAAGAGATACTAGAAATGATAATGATAGATATCGTATTAGTAGTACTCCTGTAAAAAAGACATTTACTCCATCTCCAATTATTTCACCAGTATATGGTATCTTAGATAAGAATTATACTAAGGATGATATTGTTGATAAGAAAGATGGATTAAAGAGAGAAAAGATTGTTAAACCAGTTGTAAAAAATGATTTTGCTGGTAAAACAATTGAAGAAGCAGAAAAGGAAATTGAAAAAGAAACAGTTAATGAACCTGTTCAATTACCTATTAAAGCTGTAGTAAAAGAGGAAACTCCTGTTGTAGATATTGATTCAGTAAGAAAAAAAGCTTTTGGTGAATTAGAAGACTTAGAAAAAACTTTAACAGATTTGAAATTACCAACTTTAAATGAAGTTAAGGTAGTAGAAGAAGAACCTGCTATTGATATTGAATTACCAGTAGAAGATGTTGAAGTAAGTGTTGAAGATGAACTAGAAACTAGTTTTTCTGTAGAAGATATTGAATTAGATGAAGAAGAAAGAGAATTAGATAAAGTAGTAGAAAAAACAATTGATAATAGAGAAGAAAGAAAAAGTAAACCTCAATTATTAGATGATTTAGAAAAAACTAGTACTTTACAAATTTTAGATGATATTGAGAAGGAACTAAACTCAATTAAACCTATTTCTAAAGAAGTAGAAGCAGATGATGATTTTGAGGTTAGACCTACAAAAGATGATACTTTAGAAAAAGATTTATTTAATCTTATAGATTCTATGTATGAAGAAGGAGAGGAGGAAGAAGACAATGATTAGTTTTTTACAAACATTTTTACCAATAGTTATATATTTTTTATTAATAATTTTATTAATTGTTGGAATAATATTAGGTATAAGATCTATTCAAACATTGAATAAAGTAGATAAGGTGGTAGATGACGTTAATGATAAAGTTCAATCATTAAATGGATTCTTTAATTTAATAGATTTTACTACTGATAAAATTGTTTCATTAACTGATAGAGTTGTTGATGGAATTAGTGGTCTTATTGGAAACGTTTTCAAACGTAAACACACTAATGAAGATGAGGAGGAATAATTATGACTAAGAGAAGTAATGGTTTAGGTAAATTTTTAGCTGGTGCTGCTATTGGTGTAGGTTTAGGAGTATTATTTGCACCTAAAGCTGGAGCAGAAACTAGAAAAGAATTAAAAGAAAAAATGGATGATCTTGTTAAAAAAGTTAAAGAATTAGATGTTGAAGAAGTAAAAGAAAGCTTCTTGAAGAAAATTGAAGAAATTAAAGAAGAATTAGCTGATTTAGATAAAGAAAAAGTTATTTCAATTGCTAGAGAAAGAGCTGAAGTAATTAAAGAAAAGATGGAAGAACTTTATAAAGAAGCTAAAGAAAAAGCTACTCCGGTTGTTCAAAAAACTGTAGAAGATTTAAAAGCTAAGACTGTTGTTGTATTAAAAGATACAGTTAAAAAATTAGAAGAGCCTAAAAAAGATGCTCCAAAAAAAGAAGAACCTAAGAAAGAAAAAAATAATCAAAAATAATCCTTGATGGATTATTTTTTTTGTTGCTGTTAAACTTTTTTATTATTGATAATTATTATATAAAATGATATTATAATTAGTAGATAGGATAGATTGATATGAAAAAGAATTTAATTAATTATTTTGTATGTAGTTTGATATTATTTTTTGTTGGAGTAGTAAATGTTTATGCTTATGTTCCTAGTGTAACGTCTAAGTATGATATTATTTCAGCTTCTTATAGTTCGTCAGGTAGATTTTATATAGGTAAATCAAACTCATTTAATAGTGCTGCACAATTTCAAAGCACTGAGTGGGGTGGGTATAATAATACTTCCACTAATAAAGCAGCTATGGTAAGTGTTAAGAATGGTACTTATTATATTTGGCATTATGGTACTAATGGACAAAAATCTGAGCCACTAAAAGTAAATGTAACTAATTCTTGTGATAATCAGTTAAAAATAAATCAAACTGGAACATTTACAATGGAACGTTGTTTTATTAAGAATACTTCTAATTCAGTAGTTATGGAAGAACCATTAGGAAATAATGTTCAATTATGTGCTAGTGGTTATGGCGTTACTGCAAGTAAGGTAATTACTGATACATGTTCTTCTATGTCTCTATCCGGATTATCAAAAAGATATTGTAAGATGGTATATCAATTCACTTGTTCTAAAGGATCATCTACTAAACCAACTGATCCTGTGGTGAATCCTGCTACTCTTTCAAGTTTAAGTATAAGTAATGGTACATTATCTCCAGCATTTAAAGCAAGTACTAAAAAATATAATGCAACGGTTGCTGCTAATGTATCTTCAATAAAAGTAAATGCTACTGCTTCTAGTGGTAATACGTTAGTTAGTGGAGCTGGTTCTAGAACTGTTAAATTATCATATGGTAAAAATACAATTAACGTTAAAGTTAAGAATTCAGCGGGTTCTGTAACAACTTATTCAATTGTTGTAACAAGAAAAGATGATAGAAGTGGAGTTAATACACTTTCTAATTTAACAGTTAGTGCCGGTACATTATCACCTGCATTCTCTAGTGATAAAACAAGTTATGTTATTAATTTAGATAATTCTATTTCTTCACTTACAATTAATGCAACATTAACAGATAGTAAATCTAAATTTGCTGCTGGGTTTGGTCCAAGAACAGTTGCATTAAAAGAAGGAACTAATCAAATACATGTTAAGGTTACTAGCCAAAAAGGTGTTACTAAGACATATACAATTACTGCTAATAGAGGTAAAGTTCCTGATAAGTGTTCTTTAGCAAATGGTGAAATTGCATTACTTAAAGGTATAGAAGTTCAAGCTAATGAACAAACTCAAATTACAATTGAAGATTTTGATCCTTTAAAGAAAGATTATGATGGAATTAATGTTCCTTTTGAAATAAGAAATTTAACTATTCTTCCTTTAGTACAAGAAGAAGGGGATACTTATGTTGTTGAAGGAGCAGATGATTTAGAAGTTAATATTCCTAAAGAAATAAAGATTACAGTTACAAGTAAGGCATGTCCTTCATATAGTACTATTTATACTTTAATAGTTACTAGAATGGCAGAAACTGAAGCTGGCGGAACTGCTGATTTAAAGAGTATTACAATAGCTAATCATAAAGAATTTAAATTCGAAAAGAATGTTTTAGATTATGAATTAACTCTAAAAAAAGGTGAAACTGAATTAGATATTAAATATGAAACTGAACTTGAAACTACTAAATGTACAGTTTTAGGTAATGAAGATTTAGCTTATGGTAGTGTTATAACTATTGAGTGTACTTCTCAAGATGAAATTGATACTGCTACATATACTATTACTATAGATGGTGTTGAAAAAGGAACTAATACATTCTTAGTAATATTATTGATTATTATAATTATTATAATTTTAATCTTATTAATTATGAGAATGTTAGGTTATAAGATTTACTTCAATATGGAAGCTGTTAAGGCTGCATTTAGAGGTATGGGCGAAAAAGCTAAAAATACATTTGACAAATAAAAAATAAAAGACTATAATCTAGTTTAATTAGCGATGAAGGAATTTACGACTCTGGAGCTAAAACGTTACTCGCGTTAAGAGATAAAGTGTATGATTAAGTTCATGAATTAAGGTGGTACCGCGCAATAGCGTCCTTATGATTCATGAACTTTTTTTATTATATTGAAAGGGTGGATATGAAATGAAGAAAATGACAAATTGGGAAGAATTACAATGGAGAGGTTTAGTAAAAGATGTTGCTGGTGAAGATATAGCAGATAAAATTAATGGTGAACCAATTACTTTTTATTGGGGAACTGATCCAACAGCTGATAGTTTACATTTAGGTCATTATAGTTCTTTAGTTACTGCGATGAGATTAATGAAAATGGGACATCATCCAATATTACTATGTGGTGGAGCTACTGGAAGAATTGGTGATCCAAGACCTACTGCAGAAAGAGAAATAATTAGTATTGAAACATTAAATAAAAATATAGAAGGTATTAGAAATCAAATAGATACTTTATTTGGTGGTAAAGCTAAATTAGTTAATAACTATGATTGGTTCAAAGGATATGAATTTTTAGATTTCTTAAGAGATGTTGGTAAGTATATTAATGTTAATTATATGTTATCTAAAGATATAATTGATAGAAGATTAGAAACTGGTATTACTTATGCTGAATTTAGTTACATGTTAATTCAAGGTTATGATTTCTTACATATGTATAGAGATATGAACTGTATAATGCAAGTAGAAGGTAGTGACCAATGGGGGAATATTACTACTGGTATTGATTTAATTAGAAAAATTGAAGGTAAAGAAGCTTATGCGTTTACAATGCCTTTAATACTTGATTCTACTGGTAAGAAGTTTGGTAAGAGTGAAGGTAATGCTTTATGGTTAGATAAAACTAAGACTTCTAGTTATGAATTATATCAATACTTATTAAATACTGATGATTCAATGTTAGAACATTATTTAAAAGTATTTACTTTCTTAGAACCTGAAGAAATTATGAATATTGTTGAAGAACATAATAAAGAACCACATTTAAGAATTGCTCAAAAGAAATTAGCTGAGTGCATTATTACTGATATTCATGGTAAAGAAGATTATGATAAAGCTGTTGCTATTAGTAATGCATTATTTGGTGGAGATTTAAGTGGTTTAACTGCAGAAGAAATATTAATTGGAATGAAAATGGTTCCATCAATTAATATTAGTGGAGAAATTAAATTAATTGATTTATTAGTTGATAATGGTATTTGTACTTCTAGAAGAGAAGCAAGAGAAATGTTAACTTCAAATGCTATTTCTATTAATAATGAAAAATATACTGATGAAAATGCAGTTATTGATAAATCTATTGCAATAGATGGTAAAGTATTAGTGATTAGAAAAGGTAAGAAAAAACAATTTATTGGAATATTTGAATAATCAAAATAAAAACTCCTTTCATACAATATGAGTGAGAGGAGTTTTTTTATGTATAATAATTATTATAATCAAGATCGTTTTGGCTTTTTAGGACCGTTTTTATTAGGTGGATTAGTAGGAGGTACTGCAGTTGGTATAGGAAGACCAAGACCAGTATTTGTTAATCCTGTGCCACAAGGTCCACCAATGTTTCCGCCATATTATGGTCCTAGACCACCTTTTTATTATTAGTATTTAAATTAATAGAGATTCCTATTAATGCATATAATGTTATTAGGTATGATCCTCCGTATGATATGAATGGTAAGGGAATACCTATAATTGGTACTAATGATAGATTCATTAATATATTGTAGAATATTTGAAATATTAACATATTTAATATTATGAAATTAATAATATTAGATGTGTTTTTTTTATTTGAAGTGTGTTTTAGGTAATAAATAATTATTGATAAAAAAGATAATATGATTATTGGGAATGTTATATGATATTTACTTATAATGGCAGCAAATATGAAGTCATTATGATTTTCTGGTATATATAATAATTTTTTTGAACCGATAGATATTAATGAATTTATTGATTGAATGTTATTTTGTTCTTTGAATGATATTAATCTATCTATACGATAAAATAATTTAGTACCATAT
>JAZOOK010000029.1:0-17254 GCA_045654965.1 Candidatus Coprovivens sp.
GGTGGAAATTAATTTTTTCGTAATATTTTCCCCAAATAACGTAATATTATTGTAACATTATTTAACACTTCTGTAATTGCAATAGTATGTTAGTTGTGCTACTATACAATCAGAAGGAGGGAACAATACCAATAGGGTACAGCACATTGACAAGTAAACAAGTTAAAAAACAAGGAGGATAATATCATGAGAAACACAACTATTAAAACGTCCGTTACCTATTCTATCATAACCGCAATGGTCTTTAACACTACTTCTAAGGAAGTATTTAATAAGTGGACTGAAACAATTCCAGCCACAGCAAAGACCGAAAAAGGTTACGAAAAATTGTTACAAGACTTTTTAGGAGATGACTTCAAAATTCTCGATATTGAGAACGTAGAAAAAGTTCAGAAGTGGTACGAAATGGACAGAGAAACATTTCTTAAAAACGCTAAAGAAGTAACAAAGTAAATTAGTGGTTTACGGTTTGGGACTTAATAATAAGTCCCATTCCGTAAGCTAATAATAGCTTAAATAAAAAGAATAGGAGTAAGAAAAATGAGAGAAAGAATACTTGATATTAACGAAATCAGAAAACAGCTTTCACCGTCAGCACAATTAGCATTTATGAAAGTGTTAAGTGAATGCAATCACTGGTCTGCACCAGCAATAAGTCCAGATTTCGATTGTTTTTGGCTCGGTGTATTCTATAAGGATATTTCCGCATTGTGCTATTATAAGCATAAAATAGGTTATAGGGAATGCGATGAAATACTTGAAGCTGTATTTAACCAGTATCTTGATAATTATTGTTAATTATTGGTTTACGGTATGGGACTTAATAATAAGTCCCCATCCGTAAGCTAATAATAGCTTAAAATTTTTAAAAAAGGATGTGATAGTTATGTTAAGAAAAGAAACACCATGCGACTATGGCCCTTGTCCATATGATGCTATGTATCATAACACTTGCGAATATTATTGCGGTTATATTGAGCCACAAGACAATCAAGAAGAGTGGGAAGAATATAATGATGAAAATTATGATTACTAGTTTACGGTCTGGGACTTAATAATAAGTCCCATTCCGTAAGCTAATAATAGCTTAAATAAAAAATAGAATAGGAGTGAAAAATAATGGTAACAAAAAAACCTACAAAACAAGCAAAATATTATTACGAACTATTTTTAAGGCACAAAGGAAGAACACTAGAACAATGTTACACAAAACCGTCACACAAAAAATCAAAGGTTTATAGTGATACATGGTTTTTTGTAAAAGAATTCGACGGAAAAAACTTAACAGTATTGTCTTACAATACATGGATGTTTACATTAGGCTTTACTTGTACAGTAATAGACAATAACGGAGAACAAATAGAATGCTTTGTATTACGGAAACCTACTACAGATGAGATTTACAAAATAGTAGACTTGCAAGATTAAAAAATAATAAGATGTGGCTGCTACAACAAAATAGTAGCCACATTAATTCAAAAAATATTAAAAGAAAAGGAGAAAAAATAATGAACAAACAAGAAAAAGAAAAAGCAAAGATGGTATTAGCAATGGAGTTTATAGCACGTCATATTAACAATGAAGAAATATTTGAAAAATGGTTAATGTGCGGAGTTGCTGACGGTGATATTCCGTACGGTGATTTATCAAATATTGAAAATCCTGTATTAGAATGTTATACAGATGATTATTTTAACGAAATAGTAGACGAATTTTTAAGAGTAATGAAATTAGCATATTTAGATGGAGGTTTATATGTTGGATAATGATAAATATTATGAAGCAAAACTAATACAAGGAATGGAGTTCTACATTCACTCAATAGAAGAATACATACTAAAACATGATTTACCACAAACACAATTTCAGAAATTAGCAAAACTAGCAATAAGATTTAATAACCTAATAGATTTTGAATACAGATGGATGGAGGAAAACAATGGAAGAATGGCAATTTTGGATATTCTTTATAATAGGAATAATAACACTAATAATAGTAATGATTAAAAGAGATAGCCTACTATGAGTAGGCTATTTTCTTTTTCTATAACACTTGAATAATTGTTCAAATGTTCATTTGTTAAGCAAATATCAATATTGCGAAATTGTTACAAAAATGTTACAATAATAAAAATCAAACAGGAGGTAAATTTTATTGAATACTAAAAAATTATCTGAACATATTACAAAATTAAAATTAAAAGTAATAGATAATTATACCGATGAAATAATAGATAATTTTGATTACACAATATTGCACTGGTATTCATCAGAGAAAACACTAATATCAAAATTAAAACCAGAACTAAACAGAAATAATAAAACATTATTACAAATAATTACATCAGAAAAATATGTTCGTATTTATGAAATGTCTGTTACAGCATTCAAAGAAAATGCTGAAACAATAAACGAAACAAAATATTAAAAAGAAAAGGAGAAAAAACAATGACAGAAAAAACAGTGAAAACAACAGTACAAATGACAGAAGTAAGATATTACTTCATCGACAAATCAGAACCAACAACAGTATTAACCAACACAATAGTATTTCCAAAAAATATCAAAAAAGAAGAAACTATTGATAGGTTAATCAGAAAAGAGATTACTAATGCAGATATCAATTATGTTGGTATTGAATCTGTAAGAAGATTTAAAAGAGTATTCTCTATGTACAAAAATCATTTCATTAATGATTGTGACCATTACGAAGATATTTAAACAAAAACAATAAAAAAGAAAAGGAGTAAGAATAATGGAAAGAACATTTACATCAACAATCAAAGAGTCCTCTCGTGAATTAACTGCAAAGGAAAAAGTAAAATTTAAAGACGTTTCAAATGCTTTACGTTTAGACGAAGTAACTGATTCGGCAGAACACGTTGTATTAGCACCAGATTTTTATGTAGTATTATCCATCCATAATGAAAAAGCTGACAATAAAGATTATGAACAGTATGTTATTGTTGACAAAGAAGGGAATAAATATGTTACTTCTTCAACATCATTCTGGAATAGCTTTTCTGACATCTTTTCAGACATGGCAGAAGTTGATGAAGATTGGGAAATTGAAGTCCTTAAAAAACCGTCAACAAACTACAAAGGAAAATATTTCTTAACTTGTGCATTACTGTAACTAACAAATAACATAAATGGTAGGGTGGGTGGGAATGCAATAATATTATGAACAATTACTATAAAAAAGAGTATCAGCGTTTACGAAAAGCATTAGCAGAACGTAAACGCTATTATACTAATCAAGGGTATGTAACCTATGATTTACCAGAAACACCATATTCAAAATACGGTAAAAATATTGAAGATGAAGAATCTGCATATCAAAATGCATTAGATGAACTTGAATTTTTTGAATATGAATTTGAGCAAGATATTAAAGAACAAGTTTCAACAGTTAAAACAAAATCAAAAGAGTTAAATATAACTCAAGATTTTATAAAAGAAACATTAAAAGAAGAACGTAGAAGAATATTTGTAGAACATTCAAAATTAGTGGTAGATACATATTTAGATAATTTAAATAAATTTGACTATTTGCCAGGCACTAGATTAATAAAAGATAAAATAGACTCTTTATTAAAAACAGGTTCAGATGATAATATAAACAGAATAGCAAACGCACTACAAGTAGCAGATACAAACGGTGTTAAATTATCTTTTGAAATGATGTATAAAGAAGAACTAGCACAAAATTATTTAGATGAATTATCACTAGAATTTATGGAAGAAGGTTTATTATCAGAAGATGAATTTTTAGAACTTTCAGATGAGGTAAATATATGAAAGATAAAAACTGGAAATTATTTGTTGGTGACTTTGAAACAACAGTATATGAAAACCAACAATATACAGAAGTATGGGCATCAGCAATAGTAGAACTATTCACAGAAGATGTAAAAATATTTTCATCAATAGATTCAACATTTAACTATTTATTTGAACTATCAAAGAAAAACAATTTAATAATATCATACCACAATCTAAAATTCGATGGTTCATTTATTCTTGATTATTTAATAAGAGTGTTAAAGTTAGAACAAGCATTTCATACAATAAATAATGACAAATATAATCTAGAACCTATTGAAGATAATAGAATGAAAAACAATACATTTAAATATGTTATTTCAGATATGGGACAATGGTATACAATAACAATAAAATCAAACAATCATTTTATCCAATTCAGAGATTCACTAAAACTATTACCATTCAGCGTAAAAAGAATTGGACAATCATTTAAAACAAAACATAAAAAATTAGACATTGAATACAAAGGATTAAGAAAAGCAAATGGATACATTTCAGAAAAAGAAAAAGAATATATTAAAAATGATGTTTTAGTAGTAAAAGAAGCGTTAGAAATATTAATAAACCAAAATCATAAAGGGTTAACTATTGGGTCTTGTTGTTTAAAAGAATATAAATCAATAATAACACATAACTTATTTGAACAATTCTTTCCAAATCTAAAAGATATAGAGTTAGACAAAGAAATATATGGTTCAGAAAATGCTGATAAATACATAAGAAAATCATATAAAGGTGGGTGGTGTTATTTAGCAAAAGGAAAAGAAAATAAAATATACAACAATGGAATAACACTAGACGTTAACAGTTTATATCCATCTGTAATGAGTTGTGGTAATCCTTATCCAGTAGGAAAACCGACATTTTGGAGTGGTGATTATATTCCAGATGAAGCATTAAAAGAAAACTCTTATTACTTCATAAGAATAAAAACTAAATTCAAAATAAAACAAAACTATCTACCATTCTTACAAATAAAAGGTAACTTATTATATTTAGGAACTGAATGTTTAGAAACATCTGATGTAAAATACAACGGTGAATATTACAGTTTCTATAAAAAGGATGATGAAATAATAGAAGCAAAACCAACAATAACATTAACTTGTACAGATTGGAAATTATTCAGAGAACACTATAATTTAATAGAATGTGAAATTTTAGACGGTTGTTATTTTGAAACTAATAAATATTTATTTGATTTATACATAGACAAATATAAGAAAATAAAAATGGAAAGTAGTGGTGCAACAAGAGAATTAGCAAAACTATTCCTAAATAATTTATACGGTAAAATGGCAACATCTGATAATTCTTCATTTAAAGTAGCATATTTAAAAGAAGATGAAACAATAGGTTTTTATCCAGTAAAAAGGAACGATAAAAATACAGTATTTATAGCGGTAGGTTCAGCAATAACATCTTACGCAAGAAACGTAACAATAAGAACTGCACAACAAAATTATTATGGTTCAGATAAAGATGGATTTATATATGCAGATACAGATAGCATACACGCAAACATATCTATAGAAAATATTAAAGGTGTAGAATTATCAGACAATGAGTTTTGCAAATGGAAACTAGAATCTGAATGGGATAAAGGATTATTTGTAAGACAAAAAACTTATATAGAACACATCTTTAAAGAGGACAACAAACAATTAGAAAACCCATACTATAACGTAAAGTGTGCTGGTATGCCAGAGAGATGTAAAAACTTATACATAGCAAGTATGGAAAATAAACAAGATTTATCTGAATACAATGAAGAAGAAAAACAGTTCATTAAAAATAATTACAAACTGGAAGATTTTAAAAAGGGTTTATTAATACCATCTAAATTATTACCAAAAAGAATTAAGGGTGGTTTAATATTAGAAGAAACAACATATGAAATAAGGTAGGGTTAAATTATGTCAAAAGTAAAAACACAAAAATTAATTGAAACAGCAGAAACATTAAATGCAACAGTATATAATTACATAAAAGAAGAATTTGTTTTAAACCAAAATCCAGAAACACTACTAAATTATTTATGTAACTATCAAACAGTAACAAAAGACCTAATAGACAAGGTACGCAACTTAAACATAGAAGTAAAACACAACTTCAAACATAATAAAAAGGTGGGAAAGTAATCCCACCCTTTTACTTTTATTATCAGAAACAAGTGTTAACAAAAAGCGAGGAGCAACTTCGTGTAATTAATAGGAACTTTATTTCAAGTTTGCTTACCTATTAATCCAATTTGTTATATCACTTGATGATAATCAATAACTTAATGCCTGTAATACGCATTCTTTACATTGCAAGTCTTTAAACCTAAAAACACCGTGTTCAAAATACCATCTTAAAGAAGATAAAAATAAATCATTTCTTTTTAACATTACATAATTTATATTATGGTCATCAGTTGTAACAGATATTTTAACCTTATAAGTATTATCAGCTACATTATCACAATAAACAATTCCTAATTCTGGATATTCTCTAACACCATAATCTTTTCCATTATATCTCAAAGTACAAATGTAATTAGATTTACCTTTTGGTTTTTCAATAAAAGTTATATTATCATTTAGATAAACCTTTTCAGTAGAATAAGTAACATATTCATTACTACTAAATGCCCTATTAAAAGCACTCTCTTTTTGTAATCTAGAAGCCGTTTCTATAAAACCTTGTTCTACAACAAATCCATCACCTTTTAAGAAATTAGTATTACTATGCAATTTATTAGAAATACCGAGAGCGACATAATATGGATTCAAAATAGAGACATAATTACCTAACATATAAACAGGGACATATCTAACTTGTTTACCATTTCCTCTAGCAACAGAAGTATGAATACTTAATAACTTTTTAACTTCATCATTACAATAATGATTAGTTTCACTTTGAAATTCATCAAACAAAATTCTAGTGGTATCAGCAAATAAATGCGACATCTTTTTAAGACCATCAGCGTTATTCAAACTAACCGCATAACCACAATGTTTATCATTAATAAATAAATTATGATATATACCTTTTGCCATACACTTACTTGTCATATTATAATCATTAAAAAATAAACTTTTAATTTCTTTAAAAAACTTATCACTTATATCATTAAGTTCATAATTAAACCTATACAATAGCATGAACTTCTCACCAGTTTCAATAAATCTTTTAGTAAACCACCTATTAAACCAAGTAGTTTTACCACCAGACCTATTAGTAGAACAGATATAAATCTCTGGTTTTTCACCATTTATATCCATCATGCTCAATAATTTAGTTCCATCATAAAATTGTTTATCCATAATACAATAATAACATAACCGCCTATCAAAAGCAAACCAGTGGAACTTTGTTAAAAATTTAACAATATTGATAATAACTTAACTATATGTTATCATTATAAATAAAAACTATGATTGGGGTATTCTATGGACTCAAACATACTTGCAACAATTATATCTAGTGGCTTTATTTTAATAGGAACAATCATAACTGTATTAGTTTCTAATTCTAAAATCAAATCAGTTTTAGAAATAAAACAAAAATCACAACAGTATCAAATTGAAGAAATGAAAGTTAGTATAAAAGAACATAATGATTATGCTAAAAGTATTCCAGTAATTGAAAATGAAATTAAAAATATAAAAGAAACTGTTTCAGACATAGAGAGGAAGATTGGATTATGATTAAAAAATTCTTATCATCAAATGAAACACAGTACAGATTATTAAGAACTATAGTACAGGGAATAATAGGTGTTGTGATTGCAAATCTTGATTTGATTTTTGGTTACTTTATTTTAGATATCACATTAAGAGGAATTATAGTTGCATTAGTTATGGCTATCTTGTCACCTATTATGTCTTTAATCGGTAATAAAGTGGAGGAAGATAATGAGTTATAAAAAACTTGATATTAAAACTGGTGTTTCTATTATAATGGAAGGTTTTGATGTTAATACCGAATACATTAATGAATTTCCTTATAACTGTGGTTTCTGTAAAAAAGACGGAACTATTACTGGTGATTGTTGGTGTATGTTTCCAAAAGCATTAATATGGTCATGGGCATGTGGTATTAGATTATTCAAAAACAGAAAAGCTGGTACTTACTTTTATAATGGTAATGACTCTTCTTATAATGGCATTGGTAAAAGTGGTTTAGGTGATTGGGATGGTGATACTATTATGGCACATTGTACTGATATTTCATCAGACTTTAAACCTATAAAACCACTTGAACTAATGCTGATAAAAGGTCATCATATGGGAATATATCTTGGCAAGTTCACAAGAAATGGTAAGATTTACAATAGTGTTGAATATAATTATTTCAATGATGCTAATAATGGATTAATACCTTTTTATATTACCAACTCTGGTAAACGCTATTGGTATAAAAATGGTCCAGCTATGGGTGGAAGTTTTGATTGCCATGGTAAATTATCAACTTGGATTGACTATAGTGATTCATCAAAAACAGAACCGTCAGCAGATGAAATACTGAATATTTGTAAAGATGTAAATAATGGTAAGTATGGAAATAACCCACAAAGGAAAGAAACATTAGTTAAAAAATACGGTGAAAATATTTATAATAAAGTGCAGTCTATTATTAATATGCTTTATCAATAGTTTTGGTTTTATGAGATTAACAAGTACAACATTTCCAAGTGTATACAATGATTTAAGTTTTACACCTACACAAGAACAATTATTAGAAATGGGTGCTTCAAAAGGGTTGCCAGATTGGTATGTCATAGCTTGTATTGGTACAACAGAAGGTGAAGGATATGTTAACGAACTATATTTAAATTATGAATGGAGTTGTACTTTTTTAAATTATTGGTTAGAAAATTATTACCCACAATTTTGTTCAAGTAAACAAGCTATGTATAATATCATGTCTGGGTGGGGTTCTGGATATTATAGTGAAGAAGCCGTTACAAATAGATATAATAATGCTTCTGATAGCACATTGAAATGCGTATATTTATCTTTCGTTGACAGAGATAGAAATACTAGAGCGTGTTCTGGTGATTATTATGATGAGGGTTATTATGCTTACTTTACTTCTTCTATTTATTATGTTGACGGTCAATGGATTAGCGTATGGTACACAACTGGTCAACCTATAATAGATGATTCAGATTGGGATGGTTCTATTAGTTTCACAGAAAGAACGCAATCACCAGCTGGAAGTTTTAACCCTTGTTATATGACAAACCAGTTAGGAACAGTTGATTCTAATAATTGGAATACAAGTATAGTTGGACAATTTCCATCTGGCGGTTCACCAGTATACGGTGCTAATGTGTTGGCTAATTGTGTTGGATATGCACAAGGAAGAGCATTGGAAATTTATAATGAAGTTACTGGGTATAATCCAGCACAAACTAATACTCATCCTTTTACAATGTTAAACGGTGACGCTAAAACTTGGTATAGTGTTGCTCAATCTAATGGTTTTGATGTATCACAAAATCCAGCTGCTGGTGCTATTATTTGTTGGGGTACTGGTTTTGACCCAGATAGTGCATTTGGTCATGTTGGAGTGGTTGAAAAAGTTGTAGATTCTAATACAATAATAACAACTGAAAGTGGATACGGTGGTATTGCTGGTAGTGATTGGATATCTCAAACTAGAACATTTGATGGTGTTGGTAATTGGTTAGGAAATTTAGCTACAATGGGTGGTTATGCTTTTCAAGGGTTTATATTGAATCCAGCTAACCCAGATAATCCTAGACCACCAGAGCCACCAGTACCACCTACTACTAAAAAGAAATCAAAGTGGTGGATGTACATGAAGAAAAGAGGTGTTATGTTTATATGATTGTAATTACTAAAGAAGATGGTTATACTATTGTTGAAGATACTACTGTTGATGATATTTCGGAATTATATGATATAACAGATAGTTTAGATGAAAGAACAGATGTTCTGGAAGATAGTGTATCATTATTAGAAACAGATGTTGGTTTATTAAATGAAGATGTATATTTTGAAAATGATACACCTTATGTTTATCAAAGTATAACAGGATACGGTTATGCCACAACAGCTGGTAGTTCGTGGATTCTTTTCTATCTGAATAAGAACCTAAATATTGATTCACAGGAAATAGACAGCTTAACATTAGATAACTGCTATCTACGTGGTATTGAAGGGATTCTACGTTTTGACGGTGAAACATCAACTATTAATAATGTTACAATACCAGAAGCTAAATATACCGCTTCCCTTCAAGATTCACCGCATAAATCTAATATCATAGCGGTTAATATAACTGGACTGGATACAACATTCCGATATCATGTTCAGACAAATTTAACATTGCTTACAAAATTAACAGTTCAATTTAAAGAAAAAGAAACAAATAATGGAGGTGACTAAATTGGCAGTTTTAAACAGAGATGATTATCTTAACAGAATTAAAGGTAGATTAGGTGAAGAATTATCAGATGAAGATATTGGTTTTCTAGAAGATATGACAGACACCTATGATGACATTTATAATAGGGTTAATGATACAGAAGATTGGAAAGCAAGATACGAAGAGAATGATGCTAATTGGAGAAAAAAATATGTGGAACGATTTAATGGTGGCGATTCTCTATTTATTGAAAAACCAGATTCAACTACTGTTGTTGATGAAGAACCAGAATATAAAGAATCACCTATGAATTACGAAGATTTGTTTAAATCAGAATAAATGAAAGAGAGGTAAATAATTATGCCGAAAAGAGTAGCAATGACAAGTTTAAATGGTAGAACTATTGATATTCTTAATGTTATTAGAAGTAATGCTTCATATGAATATCAGAATAGTGTTCCCAGTATTAGTGATGCACAGGGTATTCCTAAAGTTGGTGAAGTATTATATGGTAACCCTGTTTTAGCTAATGAGTTCATTAATGCGTTAGTAAATAGAATTGCATTAGTAGTTGTAAATAGTGCCGTGTTTAATAACCCATATAAAATGCTTAAAAAGGGTTATATTGAATATGGTGAAACAGTAGAAGAGATTTTTGTTAAATTAGCAAAGGTACAGGAGTTCTCACCAGAGAAAGCACCTAATAGGGAATTTAAAAGAACTATTCCGGATGTGGAAAGTGCATTCCATACAATGAACTGGAGAGTTCTGTATCCTATTACTATTCAGCGTGAGGATTTAAGAAGAGCGTTCTTATCAGCAGATGGTGTTGAGAATCTTATCAACTCTATTATTGAACAGATTTATGTTAGTGCTGAATATGATGAATTTCTTCTTTTTAAATATATGCTTATCAAAGCTATTGCTCATGGAAAAGCCTATCCTACTGGTATCACAACTACTGGTGCTAATCTTGATAGTGCCGCAGTTGCTTTTAGAGGTGCTTCTAATACTTTGCTTTTTATGAAAGATGATTATAATGAAGCTGGTGTTATGACTAGTACACCTAAAGACAGACAGTATATTTTCATGGATGCAAACTTTAATGCTAGATTTGATGTTGAAGTATTAGCAAGAGCATTTAACATGGATAAAGCCGACTTTATGGGTAGACTTCTTCTTATTGATGATTGGAATACTTTTGATTCAACTAGATGGGATGAGATTAGAGCAAACTCTGATATGGTTGAAGCAGTTACATCAGATGAGTTGGCATTAATGGAAGATGTTCATGCAGTTATTGTTGATGAAAGATGGTTTCAGATTTATGATAACGAAAATGTAATGACAGACCAGAGAGTAGCTAGTGGTCTTTACTGGAATTATTTCTATCATGTATGGAAAACTGTTAGTCATTCACCATTTAGCAATATGATTGTGTTTGTTGAATCTACCGCAACTATTACGCTTCCAGCTACTATTAGTTTCAAGGTTGGTAGTATTGTTACATCTGATGTTTCAACTATTATTACACTTGAGGAAGTTGGAACTAACACCCTCGGTAATACTAGATATAAATTTGTACAGGATGAGGATAATACTGAAGATGGTATTGCAGTTCATGAATATGGTGCTTTCATTGTTCCAGCTGATGTTGATACTATTAATGCACCTACACTTGAAATTGATGGTGTTACTTATACGGCTTCTGATATTCCACTCGTTGGAGATGATACTGCTTCACCAGCCGTTGTTGCAGTAGCAGTTGGTGATACTATTACATTTAGTAAATAGACAATTTCTCCATATTTATATTTTAGTGTGGGCATTTGGACTATTTGGTTATACGTTCCATTTGCCCGCACATCTAAAGAGGTGTTATATGGTAATTCAACCTAATAGTACGATAATTTTATATAGTGGTATGCCTTTAGATAATACGTATACTGATACACTATATTTTTCTTCTAAAACTGCACAAACTAATTTCTTTACTGTTAATAATAGTTATTTTAAAAGAAGTTTTAGTGTTAATACATATCAGAGAGTTAATCTTGGTGTTTTTGAAGCTAACTGTAAAGCTGATGATATTTATGATTGTAATTATATGGCATTTCAGAACACTAATTTTGGTAATAAATGGTTTTATGCTTTTATTAATTCTGTTGAATATGTTAATAATCAAAACGCTAGAGTTAATTTTGAAATAGATGTTATGCAAACATATTTATTTGATGCTGAATTAGAATATTGTTATGTTGAAAGAGAACATTCAGCTAGTGATGAAGTTGGGGATAACATTTTACCAGAGCCTGTTTCTGTAGGTGAGTATTTGTACCAAAATTATCATGTATTACCTTGCTTAAATGACCAGTGTATTGTTGTAGGTGTTGTTGATACTGGTGGTAACGCTGTTAGTGGTCAAAAATATGATGGTATATATGGTGGTGCGGATTTAAGAGCATTTAATGCAACAACTAATGGTGTTTCATGTGTTAACACATATTTATCTAGATTTATTCAAAAAATGGATAGTATAGTTTGTATTTATATGTGTCCTAAAGATATGATAACTTTAGATACAATAACAGATACAGACGAAGGTTATCATATACCTTATGGTGAAAGAGGTAAATTTATATATTATCTAAATGAAACACCAGCACAAAACCTACAAAGTCTTAATGGATATATACCTAAAAATAAAAAATTATTTACATATCCTTATAACTATTATCACGTTGATAATGGTGACGGACAAGAACTAGCTTTAAGGTATGAATTTTTCCAGAATAATAGACCTAGATTATTAATTGAAGGTTGTGTTTCTTTACCAATACAAGTGTGTTGCAGACCAGTAGGATATAAAGGTATACCGTATACTGAAGGACAAGGGATTAATAGTAGAGAGCCTTTAATGACAGAAACTTTAACCATAGCAACTTTTCCTTTATGTTCATGGAATTATGATACTTTTCAAGCGTGGGTTGCACAAAATCTTGTTCCTTCTGTTAGTAGAATATTAACTGGAATTGGTTATGGTGGTGCAGTTGGTGGACTTGGTACTGGTCTTAATGAATTAACAAGATTTTACGAAGCTAGTATTCAAGCTGATACTTGCAGAGGTAATGTTTCTAGTGGTAATGTTAATTATGCTAATAATAGACAGAGATTTTATGTTGCACAATGTTCTATTAATGCACAAAACGCTGAAGTGATTGATAACTTTTTTACTAGATATGGTTATGCTTGTAATAAAATTAAGTTACCTAATAGAAGTTATAGACCACATTGGAATTATGTTAAAACAAATGGTTGTAATATTATTGGTAAGTGTCCTAGTGAAGATATAAAAAAGATGTGTAGTATATATGATAGTGGTATAACATTCTGGAAAAACGCTAGTGAAGTTGGTAATTATTTATTAGATAACAGACCAGTAAATAACCCTTAATAGGTGGTGATGAAATGGGAATATTTAAAAAATCAAATGGGTTCTTTGAATCAGCTATTACTAATAGAGAATGTTTTGATATGTATTATGATAGGATTAAAGAATTAACAATGTCAATGTATGATTGGCAAAATATGCCAGAGGAAATTGATGTTAGATTTTTAGAGTTAATGCTATTTGAACGTGGTGCAGTTGTTTTCTTTAAAGATGAAGTCCTTGATAAATATTTATGCTTGCCTGTTGTTAATATGGGTAAATGGAATGTTTACAGAATCCCTATTGTTAGAAGAGCATTTGCTAGTAATGGGTATAATAGAGAGTTAACTATAGATAATTCAGTTATTATTTATAATAACGCTTTAAGAACACCTAGTATCAGAGAGAGTAAATTATACGCTAAAAGGTTAGCTAATTTTGATAGGGTTATTGATGTTAATGTTTCTGCACAAAAAACACCTATAATTATTAGATGTGCTGAACAGGAAAGATTGACAATGGAAAACCTTTATATGAAATATGATGGTGGACAACCTATTATTTTTGGTGATAAGAATATTTCAGCTAAACCTTTAGAAGCTATTAAAACAGATGCACCTTTTGTTGCTGATAAAATATATACTCTTAAAACACAATACTGGAATGAGATGTTAACTTTTAAAGGTATTAGTAATGTTAATATTCAAAAAAAGGAAAGACTTGTTAGTGATGAAGTTACAAGGTCACAAGGTGGAACTATTGCTAGTAGATATAGTGGATTAAATGCTAGACAACGTGGTTGTGATTTAATTAATGATATGTTTGGTCTTGATATTGAGTGTAACTTTAGAGAGGACTTTAGAGAACAAGATGACGAGTATATGATTCTTAATGAAACTGAAGGTGGTGGAATCAGTAAACTTATGAATGATTTAAGAAGTGACGACCCACAAATTTTAGTAGATAAAAGAAATAAGGAGTTTAAAAACAGATGAGTAAATACACTACTGAAGTAAGATATATATGTGAAATGAAAAGTGGATTTAGTGTAGAAGAATTAAAGAATAAAACTCCAGATGCTATTATAACGAAATCTAGAAAAAATGTTTTTAATTTCTATTATCCAATTTTTGATGAATCATATAGGTCTGAATTAGAACATAAAATTTTAAGACATTATTATACAAGAGAGATAAGTGCTGAAACTGTTGGATTATGGCAGTTATGGCTTAATGCTAGAATGAATGATATTATGCCAAAATACAACAAATTATATTCAGCAGAAAGAAAAATTCTTAATAAGGAACTTAAAAATATTGATGTTGATATTACTTCGTTGAGAACTGATAATTTACTTGAGAGAGCAAATAATGTTAGAACAGATAATTTATTGCGTACCGATAATTTCACTAGAACTGATAATCTTGTAGAAGAGTATGAAAATTTAAGAACAGATAATACACAAAAAAGTAATACACATAATGATACCGATAAAAAGAGGTTTAGTGATACTCCGCAAGGTACTATGAATTTTGCTGATGGTGTTGAAGGTAATGTTTGGTTAACAACTTATGAGCGTAATGACAATAATGGTGGTTTTACCGAAAACAATACTGGTACTGTTAGAAATGATTCTACAAAAGAAAACACAGGAACTCAAACTAATCAAGGTACTGAAAGAAACACAGGAACACAAACACATGACGATAGGAAAACTAATACTGGTACGCAAAAAAATGAATCTAGTGAAAGTGGTTACAGAGGTCAAAAAATTTATGCTGAACTTTTAGCTAGTTATGCTGATAAAGTTTTAAATATAGATTTAATGATTATTAATGAATTGAAGGATTTATTTTTTGGATTATGGTAAAGGAGATACTGTTATGATTAATACTGATGAGAGAATTAAAAGATGTTTAATGCCGTGGTGTCATAAAATTATTCCGCTTATTTATGATGATAGTTTAAGTTATTATGAGGTTTTGTGTAAATTAACACATAAAATTAATGAAGTTATTTCTTTATTTAATGATGAATTACAACCTATTGATTTCGAAAAATTAATAAATGATATAATGGAAGGGTGGCTTAAAAACGGAACTATTTATTCAATTTTATCTGGTCAATTACCTAAACAGGTGCTAGTAATACCAGAATATATTTCTACTTATACATTTAAGCACGGTTCATGGGATAATAGTACAACTTGGGAATGTATTCAATCAATGTGCTTTTTAAGTGGTTCTACTGCGGTTGGTGTTAGGTCACCTATAGCTGGTTCTGATACTAATACTTGTAAAATTTTTAAATTCAATAGGAATACTGGTATTAGAATGGAATCAGATGTAAATGTAACAGCTGGTCACTCTAATGATATTTGTACTGATGGGGAATACATTTATATTGCATGGTGTTATGATAAAGATGATAACTCTTCTAATAAAATAACGGTATGTGATACTAATCTTAATACTGTTAAGACAATAACATTGGATGTAAGTAGAATTTATGGTATGGATTATAATCCAGAACTTAAAAATTTCTTTGTTCAGAATACACAAAATAGTGTTCTTGTTTATGATAAAACCCTAACTAATGTTATTGATACGATTGAATTTAATGTTGATTATTATAGAAATTGGTATGGTTCACCAACAGGAAGGTTTACAACACAAACTGTTACCTGTATTCCAGAAGGTTTTATGATAAGTTATAGTTATCCTTCTATTAGTATTCAGTTTGATTTTGATGGAACTATTAGACATATTTATAATTATTCTGATTATTATGCTAATGGATTTAATACTTTTGAACTTGAAAAAATAGCTTATAACTGGACTAACGGATGGTGCTATATAATGAGTTATGCGGTTCAAGGACTTGGAGATTTATCTAATAATACTTATGGTAGATTTAATCTTAATAAAGGACAGTGTACCGATATTGTTGTTATAGCATCAACTAGACCAAATTATTATAATAGTAGTGGGCATATTCATGTTGATGGAACTATTGATAGTAATGCAAAAATGCTTGGTACTGCTGGTAAACCTTTTAAATATATGCAACAGGCAGTTGATTGTAAAAGAATGCAAGAACAAGCATTAACTATAGCTATTGATAATGTTAGAACTACACCTAATCTTGGTACTGTTGCTATTAGTAATCAAAATAATATTGTTATGACCGCTTTTACAACTTCTGGTACTAATGATAATTTTGATAATCCGATAATGTTTATTCCTCAAATGGTTATAACAGATTGTAATAATATTTGTATATTTAATCAGAATGTTGATGAATTAACTATTACTAGAAGTAGTGGGTGTCAAATTGGTCATACTGGTATTGGTACTTCAGCTACGTTGAATAGAGCTATTGGTACTTCATTAATAGGTGCTAATCAGATACCTTTGCTTAATTTGCAATATTCTCAAGTTATTGGTAGAACATTAGCTAGTAATAATATTACTCTTGGTAGTGTTAACCAATCATTTGATGCTGGTTCAGCAATTACTACTTAATACTATTAAACACCTTGGCAAGTGTATAAACTGCCAGTTTTTTAATTTATTTTTTCAAAAATAATACGAAAAAATTAATTTCCACCAC
>JAZOOK010000030.1:0-2994 GCA_045654965.1 Candidatus Coprovivens sp.
ATAATTATATAGAACCAGGTTACAAAGCAATAGATAACATAGATGGAGATATAACTAACAAAGTAACTATATCTAATAATATAAATATATCTATACCTGGTATATACCAAGTTACATACAAAGTAACAGACTCTTCAAACAATACTACTAAAATACAAAGAACAGTAATAGTAAAAAACCAACAAATAACTAGACAAAAAACATATACTACAACAAAAACAAATGATGAATTAATAAATAATCAAATAAAATTCTTAAATAGATATCTAAAAGACTATAACGTAACAGTAGGATATATTAATTTAGAAAATGGTTTTACATACATATATAATGGTAATCAAGAATACTTTGGAGCTAGTCTTATAAAAACAGTAGACGCTATGTACATATATGAACATAATATTCTAGATAATAAAACTAAAGAACAAGTAAAACAAGCGATAAGTGTATCGGATAATAATGCTCATACTTATTTAGTAAATAAAATAGGTATAAATAACCTAAACAAATACATAGAAAAAATAAGTTATAGAATACCTAAATATAATAGTAGATACTACTATAATACAACTATTCATGATCAATTATCATATTGGATATATCTATATTATTTAATAGAAGAACATCCTAATGGAGAAGAACTAAAAAGTTATTTTCTAAATAACTTAGGTAATCATCTATCATTTGATTATGAATTCACTAACTTACATAAATATGGTGCTTCAGATAACTATCATCATGATGCAGGATTATTCTATAGTAAAGAACCATACGTAGTAGTAATACTATCTAATAATCTAGATACAACAGATAAACCAAAAAGTTCCATATTAAGAGCTATATCTAAAAGAATAAGCCAACTAAATGACTTAGTAGAAACTAACTACTAAGTCTTTATTATTTATAAAAAAAATAGTATAATACCTCCTACAAAGGGAGTGTATTAAAATGAGAAAATTAAAATTAAAAGGAATAGTTGCTATAACTTTATCAGCAGTATTATTAACAGGTTGTACAGCTCATGAAGACTTAATTATAAACGATAATAAACCAAATACGGAACAATCAGGAACATATGAACCAGTATTTCCTAATGGATATGAATCTTTAAGAAAACCAGGTCAAGAACAAGAAGAAGACAGACTTGTACCAATATTACCTAATTTAAATAAAGATGAAAATATCCAAGAAGACACAACTCAAGAAGACCAATTCCAAGAAGAAATACCATCTCAAGAAGAATTTACTTTCTTTTCTGATGCCAAAAGAGAATTAACAGAATACATAGAAAGTGAAGACTTTCAAGCATTAAAAGAAAAAGGTAAATACTATGTAACAACAGGAATAGATTTTATATTCTTTGACAAAGAAATAAATGGAATAACATTTGATCAAATGTCTACAGAATTTAAAATAAGAGCAATGAATGATATAGCAGCATTAGATGGTGCAGTAGAAGCATATTTCCCTGGCTACAAAGAATCATTCTCAAGTAAATACCAAGTAGCAGCAGAATTTATAAGTGCTAAATATCTTGATATAGTAGATGCTATAAAAGAATATCTTGGTGACGATAACTGGAACGCTCTAGGTGATATGAAAGATAAAATATGGGGCGATATAACAACTAAAACAGACGAAGCAATCGAAGATATAAAAGAACTATATAAATCATGGAGAGATAAATAATTTAATATGCTAGAACCTAAAGAAATAAAACAATCTTGTATAACAATAAACAAATTATTTCAAGAACCAAACTTCTTTAATAAACTATGTTCTATATCTAATAATAATATAGAGGAAGTAATAAATAACATATATTTAATAATTAATTACTATCTTAGTACTCAAGATATTATATATAAATACAATATTCAAGAACTACTAACTAAAGCACAATCTATACCTAAAGTAGAAGATATAATTATCCATCCATCTAATTCTCATTACGAAAGAAAATATAAATTATTAGGATTAAATTCAACAAGTATATTAACAGATACAGAAACTATAGAATTAGAAATACTAGAACAACAAGTATCATATAGTACCCAAAGTACTATATCTTATTGTGCTCAAATAACACCTGATATCAAAGAAGCAATAACTTTATCACATACATCTCCAACAATAGTTTATAAAAGTATCTTAAAACAACCTAATCAAAAAGAACTACCAATAGTAACTGGTACTAAAGAAACTAATTACTATCAAAGTATCTTAGAAATAAGACTAAAAAACGTTGATGAACTATACAGAAAAACAGTAACTAAAAAAGCTAAAAGAATATTAAAAAGATATATAGGTAAAGACTCTTTATTAGTATTATTTCCAAAATGCACAAAAAGATATTACATATCTAACAAAGATATATCTAACCAAGAAACACCAGAATATATACCAAGTAGATATCTAAGTTTTATAACTATTCCAAGTAGATATAAACTACTATCAATATGTAATGAAAATAAAAGAATACGTAATGGTGAATTAATAGATATAAAAACAGGAGAAGAATACCAAACTACTCCTATAGTAGAAGAACCAACATACCATGTATATTACTCAAGATTTGAAACTCTACCAATAACTCAAGAATTTATTTATGCAAATAATGAATTCACAGGAGATATAAGTTATGACTTAGATTTAATATACGGTCACTTAGATACTAATCATTCAAGAGAAAGAACTCCTAAAGATCCATATCGTAATATAGACTTTATTAAAACAAAAGATGATATACATGTAAGATTAATAAATGGTAAATATCATATACGTAATGGTAGACATCGTTTACTATTCCTAAAGAATTTCTATGTAACGAATTATCAATCATACAAAGAAACAGATTCACTAGATAAACTAAGAGAATTAGTAACTATAAATATAGGAGTAGAAAGAACAATAGAATCTCCATCTATTAATAATTTATTATCTAAAATAAAAAAACTTAATCCCAAAATAAATATATTTAAAACAAATATAAAT
>JAZOOK010000031.1:0-16519 GCA_045654965.1 Candidatus Coprovivens sp.
GTATTAGAAAGTTTAGGATATAAAAAGGGTGATATTAAAAAGATATTACCACAAGTTGATGCTTCTTTAAGTATAGAACAACAAATAAAAGATGCATTAAAATTATTAATGAGGTAGTGTTATGATAATAGGGATAGATATTGATGATACAATAGCAAAAACTAATATTTCTTTGATAGAAGAAGCTTTAGAATATGATAAAACTTACTGTGATGGTAGAGGTTTTAGAGATAAAGATGCTTATTCTTTGAAAGATATGTTTTATTGGTCTGAAGAAGATGTAGCTAAGTTTATGGCTTATATTAGAGATGGTGAATTATTTACTGAAATATCTCCTATAAAAGATTCGAGATTATATGTAAATAAATTATATGAAGAAGGTTATAAAATATATTTTATAACTAGAAGAAAAAATACTGCACATATGTTGAAGATAACTATGAAATGGTTAGAAAAACATGGATTTAAGTATCATAAACTTTTGATGGGAATTTCTGATAAAGGGCCTGTGTGTGAAAAAGAAAATGTTACTTTATTTATAGATAATGATGTTAAACATGTTAAGGAAGTATTGAGTAGAGGAATTGATTCTTTATTAATGACTGATTCTTATAATGGTGAGTGTAAAGATTGTAAAAGAGTTAGTTCTTGGGAAGAAGTTTACGAATATATTTCAAGATAATGGGGTGAAATAATGGGGAGATTAGTTGATGGAGATAAGAGAGAAGAATTAGATAATTTTGATCAATCTATTAGACCTTCTTCTCTTGAAGAATATGTAGGTCAAACTGATATCAAAGAAAATCTTAAAGTCTTTATTAAAGCTTGTAAGATGAGAGATGAAGTATTGGATCATGTGTTATTATATGGTCCTCCTGGTTTAGGTAAGACTACATTAGCTCATATTATTGCTAATGAAATGGGTACTAGCATTAGAACTGCTTCTGGTCCTTCTATTGAAAAGAGTGGAGATTTGGCTGCTATACTTTCACAATTAGAACCTGGTGATGTATTATTTATTGATGAAATACATAGAATACCTAGATATATTGAAGAGATATTGTATCCAGCTATGGAGGATTATGTACTTGATATAGTTATTGCTAATGGAGATGGTACTTCAAGAAATTTAAGAATAGATTTACCACCTTTTACTTTAGTAGGTGCTACTACTAGAGCTGGTGATATATCTGCTCCATTAAGAGATAGATTTGGTATTACTAATAAACTTAATTATTATACAGATGAAGAATTATATCAAATTATATGTAGAACAAGTAAAGTATTAGGAATGCCTATAGAGGATGAAGCTGCTAGAGAGTTGGCTAAAAGAAGTAGAAAGACTCCTAGAATTGCTAACAGATTGTTTAAAAGAGTTAGAGATTTTGCTTTAGTATTTGAACAAGATGAGATAGATGAAGAAATTACCAAGACATCTTTAAAAAGATTGAAAGTAGATGAAGATGGATTAGATCAAATTGATATTCAATACTTAGAAGCTCTTATTACCAAGTTTAATGGTGGTCCAGTTGGAGCACAAACGGTTGCTACTTCTATTGGAGAAGAAGTTACTACAATAGAAGATGTTGTAGAACCATATTTATTACAAGAAGGGTTTGTAAAAAGAACTCCTAGAGGTAGAGTTGCTACTGAAAAAGCATATAAACATTTAAATATTGAATTTGATGCAAACAGTTCTAAATAGAACTGTTTTTTGTGTTATAATTATGTTAGGTGATAAATATGAAAGGTAAGAATGTATTGAAAATAGTTAGTGTTATTTTAATTGTTTTGGGGGTGGGTGTTTGTTTTGCTACTGCTATATTAAGTAGCCAAGATGTTGAAGTTAGAATTGAGAGAGCTGGTGTATGTAATCCGTTAAAACCAGTTAAAGACAAAGAGGTAACTACTGATAAAGACACAAAGAAAAAATTAGCTAAATATTGGAAGAAAACTGATAAAGCTGATGCTCCTAAAGATTCTGAAGTAGTAGATTCTTTAGTTGGAGATTATAAGTTATTTGTTGGAGAAGATGAAATATTATTTAATCTTGATTTAGGATATGTTTCTTATAATGGTAAATATGTAGATATTAGTGATGAATTTATTGAATATTTATCTGATTATGTAAGAGAAAATGATAAGAATTTAGAAGGAACTAAAGAACCTGAAAAGAATCCTGGTAATGGTGCTGGCGGAGATTGTTGTAGTTGTTGTCCTGATTTAAAACCGGGTGAAAGTTGCATAGCACTTTGTTGTCCTTGTAATTAGGATATAAGATAAAGTGTATACAAAATCTTAAAAAAATGTTAAAATTAGATTAGCTTAGGTGGTGTATTATATGGATGATAAGACGGGTTTATATGACATTAGTGTTGTAAAACAAAAACTTATTGCGTCTACTTTAGATGAGGTTTTTGAAGCACTAAAAGAACGTGGTTACAATCCAGTTAATCAAATAGTGGGTTACTTAATTAGTGGGGATCCTGGATATATTTCTAACTATAAAGATAGTAGAGAGAAAATTATGGATTTTGATAGAGCTGAAGTAGTAGCTATTATCTTAGAGGAGTATTTAAAGAAACAATGAGATGTTTAGGTCTTGATTTAGGTACTAAAACTCTTGGTCTTGCTATGTCTGATAAAACTAATTTCATAGCGTCTCCTTATCGTGTCTTAAGATGGGATGGAGAAGATTATGAATTACTTTTTAAAGATTTAGACATAATAATCAAAGATAATAGTATTACAGATTTGGTATTAGGTTTACCTAAGAATATGAATAATACACTAGGTTTTGCAGCTGAAAGAAGTTTAAAATTTAAAGATGCTTTGGAAAGTAGATATAATATGGAAGTACATATGATAGACGAAAGATTATCTACTATGGAAGCAACTAATTATCTTTTAACAGCTGATGTAAGTAGAAAAAAAAGAAAACAAGTAGTAGATGGTGTAGCAGCGAGTATAATACTTGATACATATCTAAAGATGAAAGGGAACAGATAATATGAATGATGAAAAAAAAGGAATATTTACAATAGTAAATGATGAAGGAAAAGAAATAGAATGTGAAATTCTTTTTACATTTGATTCTGACGAAACAAAGAAAAGTTATATAGTTTATACAGATAATACATTAGATGAAGAAGGTAGTACAAAAGTTTATGCTTCTGTATATGATCCAACTGGACAAAATCCTGCTTTAATGCCAATTGAAACTGAAAAAGAATGGTTAGTTATCGAAAATATCTTATCTTCAGTACAACAAAAAATAGAAGAAAAAGTTGAAGAACAAGTTGAAGAATAAAAATAGTAAATGAAAAAGAAAATTGCAATTATAGTCGGCGCTATATTTTCTTTTTTTGTAATAGCTGGAATATTTTTAGTTGTTTATTATAAGTCTTCTTTAGGTAGTGTAGAAACTAGTAAAGATAATGTTACTACTATAGATTTTGTAGTAGAACAGGGTAGTACAACTAATCAAATTATTGATTCTTTATATAGTAAGAAACTTATAAAAGATAAATATGCTGCTTATGTATATGTTAAACTTCATAGTGATTATGTTATGCAAGCAGGAAATTATGAATTAAATAATGGTATGACTTTAGATGAAATACTTACTAAAATTAATAATGGTGAAGTAATAGATAATAGTATTACTGTAACTTTTGTTGAAGGAAAGAGAATTACTAATTATGTTAAAGTTATAAATAAAAATTTTGGATATAGTGAAGATGAAATACTTAAAGTTTTAAGTGATAAAGAGTATTTACAAGAATTAATAGATAAGTACTGGTTCTTGACTGAAGATATATTAAATGATAAATTATATTATGCACTTGAGGGATATTTAGCTCCTAATACATACTTTTTTAGAGAAGATGCTAGTATAAAAGAAATAATTGAAAAATTATTAAATACTACTGGTGCTGAACTAGATAAAGTTAAAGATAAAATAAATTCAAGTGATTATTCAGTACATCAAATGCTTACTATGGCTTCTATAGTTGAATTAGAAGGAGCTAGTAGTAATGATAGAAAAGGTGTTGCTGGTGTTTTCTACAATAGATTAGAAAATGGGTGGAGTTTAGGTAGTGATGTTACTACTTATTATGCAGAACAAATTGAGATGAGCGATAGAGACTTATATCAAGCTGAAATTGATGAGGTGAATGACTATAATACTCGTCCTGCTGCTATGGCTGGTAAATTACCTGTAGGACCTATTTGTAATCCTGGAGTAGAAAGTTTAAATGCTGCAATAGATCCTGAAGAACATGATTATTTCTTCTTTGTTGCAGATAAGTATAAGAAAACATACTTTACAAAAACTAATAGTGAACATGTAGCTATAATTAATAAACTTAAAAAAGATGGATTATGGTTTACATATGAATAAGGTGAGTAAATGAAAGAACTAATTTTGGAAATGGAAGAATATGCTAAAGAGCATAATGTTCCAATAATTGAAAAAGAGTCTATAGCTTTTATTATTAAATTTATTAAGGCTAATAATATTAAAGATATATTAGAAATAGGTAGTGCTATTGGGTATTCTGGAATATTAATGGCTTCTGTAAATGATGATATTAAATTAACTACAATTGAACGTGATGAAGTTAGATATATGGAATGTCTTAAGAATGTTAAGAAATGTAATATGCAAGATAGAATTAATGTAGTATATCAAGATGCATTAGAAGTTAACTTATCTGGAGTAGCATATGATCTAATATTTATAGATGCTGCTAAGGGACAATATACAAAGTTCTTTGAGAAATATAAATATTTCTTAAAACCAGGTGGAGTTATTATTTCTGATAATTTAAAATTCCATGGACATGTAGGTAATAGACAAAATATCGCTAGTAGAAACTTAAAACAATTAGTAGGTAAAATAGAAAATTACATAGATTTTCTTAAAGAAAATGAAGAATTTGAAACTAAATTTTATGATGTTGGAGACGGCTTATCTGTAAGCATTAGAAAAAATGATATCTAATATACTTATTTATGTAGATGATATTAATCATATAAATGATTATAGAAAAGCAGGAGTATCTGCTTTTCTTTTTGCTTTAGAAGGATATAGTGTTGGATATAATACTTATACTTTAGAAGATATAGAAAAAATTGATGTTTCAAATAAATATGTAATGATAAATAGAATGCTTGATTGTGATGCGGTAGATGGTTTAAAAGAACTTTTACCTAATTTTAAAGACATTAAAGGTATAGTTTATGAAGATATAGCGGTATATAATTTAATAAAGGAATTAGATTTAGATGTAGAGACTATTTTTTATCAAAATCATTTTGGTACTAATGTTCATTCTGTTAACTTTTGGTTAGATAGAGTAGATAGTATGTTTATTAGTAATGAAATTACTAGAGAAGAGATAAATAATATACTAAATAATGCTTCTAAAGATGTTGTTTTACATCTATTTGGATATAATCAAGTTATGTATAGTAGAAGAAAGTTGCTAAGTAATTGGAGTGACTTCTTTGATATAGAAAAAAGAAATACTAATGTATTAACTGATAGAGCTACTAAAGTCAAATTTAGAGCTATGGAAAATGAATATGGTACTGTAATGTATTCAGATAAAATATTTAATGGTAAAGAGTTATTAGGACTTGATAATGTTAAATATTATTATGTTAATACTACTTTAGTAGAACATGATATGGTTATGGATTTCTTGACTAATAACGATCATAGTAGTGAAGATGAAGATAATGGATTCTTAGATAGAGAAACTATCTATAAATTGAAAGAGAGGAACAAATAATGGGTGTTTTAGAATTACTTGCTCCTTCTGGAGATTTAGAGAGATTAAAGATTGCTTGTTTATATGGTGCTGATGCTGTATATATTGGTGGTCAAAACTTTAGTTTAAGAGCTAATGCATTAAATTTTAGTTTAGATGATATAGAAGAAGCTGTTAAATATGCTCATTCTTTAGGTAAGAAAGTGTATGTTACAGTAAATATTGTATTCCATGATAAAGATTTAGTTGGAGTAGAAGAGTATTTAAAAGAACTAGATAAACGTGGTGTAGATGCTATTATAGTTAGTGATGTAGTTATAATGGATTTATGGAAGAAATTAAATTTAAAATTAGAATTACATGTAAGTACTCAGGCTTCTTCATTAAATCATGAAGTAGTTAAATTTTATAAAGATTTAGGGGCTACTAGAGTAGTTCTTGCTAGAGAAGCAACTAGAGAAGATATAAAGAGAATTAAAGAAGAGACTGGTGTAGAGTTAGAATGTTTTGTACATGGTGCTATGTGTACTAGTATAAGTGGTAGATGTGTACTTTCTAATTATGCTACTAATAGAGATAGTAATAGAGGTGGATGTGCTCAAGTATGTAGATTTGTATTTGATGCCGAAAATACTGATAAGATATTTAGTATGACACCTAAAGATTTAAATATGATTTCTAATATAGAAGAAATGATTAATATAGGAGTTAATTCTTTTAAAGTAGAAGGAAGAATGAGATCCGTTTATTATATTGCTACTGTTATAAATATATATAGACATTTAATTGATAAAATTGTTAATAAAACTTTAGATGTTGCATATACTAAATATAGTCTAAGTGTACTTAATAGATGTGCAAACAGAGATAGTACAGAACAATTTTTCAATGGTTTACCAGGTGTTAACGAACAATATTTCTTAAGTGATAGAGATGAAGTAAGTAATAAGGATTTCTTAGGAATTGTTGATGAATATAATGAAGAAACTGGTCTGGTTACATTAGAACAACGTAACTATTTTAAACCAGGAGATGTAGTAGAATTCTTTGGTCCAGAACTGGAACCAATTACGTTTACAATCCCTGAAAATATAATGGATAAAGACGAAAATTTAATAGAAGTTGCTAATCATCCAAAGATGATTGTTAAGTTTAAAATACCTTTCAAATTATCTAAATATGATATGATGCGTATAAAAGTGTTTGACATTTCTAATTTTTTATAGTATTCTTAGGAAGATGTTTTTTGAAGGAGATGCTTGTTATGGCAAATAATGAAATTCTATTAACTGCAAAAGGTTTTGCAGAGTTGGAAGAAGAATTAAATGAATTAAGAACAACTAAGAGAGAAGAAAATATTCAAGCTATTAAAGAAGCTAGAAGTCATGGCGATTTATCTGAGAATTCAGAATACGATGCTGCTAGAGATGAGCAAGCTAAAATTGAAGCTAGAATACAAGAATTAGAATATAAATTAGAACATGCAACTATCATTGAAAATAAAAATTCTGACGAAGTTAATGTTGGTTGCAATGTAACAATTCTATATGTTGATGATGAAGAAGAAGATACATATAGTATTGTAGGATCACTTGAAGCTGATCCATTTGAAAACAAGGTTAGTAATGAATCACCTATCGGAGCTGCTTTAATTGGTAGTAAAGTAGGAGACGTTATTAGCGTTGAAGGACCTAATGGTTCATATGATATAAAAGTACTTAAGATTGCTTAATCTTAAGTCTTTTTTTTATTGATAAACTAGTGATAATTAGGTATAATATTGAATGTTGAAGGAGAAGTGGAAAATGAAAAATGTACACGATATAGAAATAGAAATCAAAGGTACAGAATGGGAAAAAATTCTTGACGCTGCTTTTGAAAAAAGAAATAAAGATTTAAAAGTAGATGGTTTCAGAAAAGGTAAATGTCCTAAAAATGTTTATTTACAAAAATTCGGTGTTGAATCATTATACATGGATGCTGTAGATGTAGCTGCTGGACAAGCTTATAAAGAAGCATTAACTAAGAATGAATTAGTTCCTGTTTGTGAACCTAAGATGGATGTAAAAGAAATTGATAAAGATCATATTAAATTTGTATTTACTATAATTACTAAACCAGAATTAAAATTAGGTAAATATAAAGATTTAGGAATTAAGAAAGCTGCTGTTAAAGTAACTAAAGCTGAAATTGAAGAAGAAGTTGCTAGATTAGCTTCTAGATTTGCTGAAATCGTAGTTAAAGAAGAAGGTAAAGTAGAAGAAGGAAATACAGCTGTTATTGATTTCGAAGGTTATGTTGATGGAGAAAAATTAGACGGTGGTACTGGTGCTAATTATCCATTAGAAATTGGTTCTCATACATTTATTCCTGGATTCGAAGAAGGCGTTGTAGGAATGGAAGTTGGTGAAACTAAAACATTAAACTTAAAATTCCCTGAAGAATATACAAAAGAACTTGCTGGTAAAGAAGTTAAATTTGATGTTACTGTAAGAGAAATTAAAGAAAGAGTTTTACCTGAACTAAATGAAGAATTCTATCAAGACTTAGGATTTGAAGATGTTAAGACTGAAAAAGAATTCAATGATGAAGTTAAAAAATTAATTGAAGCTAGAAAAGAAGAAGAAACTAAAAATAAATACTTAGATGATGTATTAGAAGCTGCTGCTAAAAATATGAAAGGTGAAATCAACGAAGAAATAATCGATGATGAAGTTCATAGAATGATACATCAATTTGGTGAACAATTAAGAATGCAAGGTCTTTCAGTAGAACAATACCTACAATTCACTGGTGGTTCTCATGAAGATATGCATAAACAAATGGAACCAGAAGCTGAAAAAAGAGTTAAGTATCGTTACTTAATCGAAATGGTTGCTGATGCAGAAAAAATCGAAATCAGTGATGAAGACGCTGATGCTGAAGCTGATAAAATGGCTGCAGAATATGGTGTTGAAAAAGACGAATTCTTAAAACATTTCGGTGGATTAGAAGTTGTTAAATACGACTTAAGAATGAGAAAAGCTTTAGACATTCTAGGTGAATAATTTAAGTGATTGATATTCAATCACTTTTTTTATGCCATAAAATATATTTATGATATAATTGATTATAGATGATAAGGGGATAGTTATTATGGCTATTAAGAATGATCATAAGATAGATGAAAATGTAAAGTTAGATGCTAGTAAAGATGTGTTAGATATAAAGAAAGTACTGCCTAAGAGAAAAAGTTATAAGGTACTTATATTAAGTTCTTTTTTACAAAAATTGAAAGAAGATAAATTGTATTTTATATGTTTTGTTATTACTATATTGGCTTTTGTTGTTTTTTCTACTAATAAAGTTCAAAAGGCTGATGGTGTTTTTGTAGATAATAAAGATAAAGTTGTAGATAAGGTTACTAATAAGTTAGATGAAGATATATTAGATGTAAGTAATTATGTTGGATATTATGTTAAGAGTTTTAAGTTAGATAGTTCTATTAAGTATGGGGAATGTTTTATATCTGAATATGATTATGTTTATGTAATTAGTAAAGATAATGGTATAGCTAAATATATGCATTCTAATTGTACTGGTGCTGTTTTAATACATAAAGATGTCTTAGGGTATGTTAATAGTGAAAATACCCGTAATATAGGCTCTAAAAGGCATATTTATATGTTTAAAGATAGTAAATTAACTGAATTAGATGGTTTTACTTATGTTAAGAGCTCTGATTATAAATTAAATGAAGAAATTAAGATAGATAATGTCAATGTTAGTTTTTATAATGATAAGTTTATTTTAGAGGGTTTGAAAGAATTATATTTAGTAAATGGTAAGAGTGTAGAAACTAAAATAGAGTTTCATAGTTTGTTATCTAAGGGAGTTTTTAAAACTAGTAGTGGTTATGAATATTTTGTTTATAATATAGATGAGACTTTAAATTGTTATGTACCATCTATGATAGCTGCTGTAGATTTTGAAGATAAAGATGTTTATACAGTTTATAGTGTTACTTTTGATTCGGAGAATTTAAGTTTTTCTGAACCTGTAATTAAAAATGTAAGAAAACGTAGTGATGGTTGTGACGTTTTAAATAATGATTTAGCTCTCACAGTTAATTAAAAGTGTAAAGTAAAACGTCATAAACAAGTGTTATATTTGCTATAAAAACACTTTATAATCGTATAAAACGGGAGAAAAAATAAATTTCTTCTTTTTTTCTTGTAAAAAAACGTCAAACGGATAGACAAAGATATATAGAATCTATATAATAGATTTTATTGAAATTGATATCTTGAGGAGGCGAAACATGAAAATTAATTTACCGGTAATGCTTCTTAAGCGAATTGTCCTTTTGCCTTATCAAGATGTTAGACTTGATTTAAGTAATGATATAAGTAATAAAGTAATTGACCTAGCGATGAGAAAACATAATGGAGAAATCTTAATTGTATGTCCGATTGATCCATATGAAGAAGCACCTGATGTATCTGATTTACCGTCAGTAGGTGTTGTTGGTAAGATTAAGAGTAGAATGGAATTACCTAATGGTAACTTAAGATTAGTTGTTAGTGGAACTAAGAGAGTTAAGATACTTGAATATGTTAATGAAATTGCTGATGGTGATATTCTTAAAGCTCATATAATGGAAATTGATTTGCCTAAGTTTGATGAAGTAGAAGAAATAACATTAAGAAGAAAAATGTTAGAAATATTAAATATGTACATAGATACTGCTCCATCAATGAGTAATAGTGTTTTGTCTAGTGTTAAAGATATAACTGATATAAATAAACTTACTGATTTAATAGTTCCTTTTATGCCTTTTAAAATTGAAAAGAAACTATTATACATGCAAGAGATTAATCCGTTACATAGAGCTAATGCATTAGTTTATGATTTATCTATTGAATTACAAGTTGCTCAATTAGATGAAAAATTGGATGATGTATTAAGAGAAGATTTTGAAAGAACTCAAAAAGAATTTGTCTTAAGAGAAAAGATGGAAGCTATTAAGAAAGAACTTGGAGAGACGGATTTAAAAGATGAAGTAATTGGAGAGTACTTAGAAAGAATTGGAAATCTTAAATGTGATGGAAAATTAAAAAATAAATTAGTTAATGAAGTTAAGAAATTAGATTATACTAATGAAGCTAGTCCTGAAATAAGTCAGATTAGAACATATTTAGATTTAGTGCTTGATTTACCATTTGGAATTAAGTCTAAAGACGAAGATGATTTAGAAAAAATAAAAGAAGGATTAGATGGTACTCATTTTGGGTTAGATAAAGTTAAAGACAGAATTATTGAATATATAGCTGTAAAGAGTAGAAATAAAGATTTAAGAAGTCCTATTATATGTTTGGTTGGTCCTCCTGGAGTTGGTAAGACAAGCTTAGCAATGGGGATAGCTAAATCATTAAGAAAAGAATTTTATAAGATAAGTGTTGGAGGATTAAATGATTCTTCTGAATTAAACGGTCATAGAAGAACATATATTGGAAGTAGTCCTGGTAAGATAATTCAAGCATTAAAGAAATGTGGTACTTGTAATCCATTAATACTTATAGATGAAATAGATAAGATGGTTAAAGATCATAAGGGTGATCCTGCATCAGTACTTTTAGATATATTAGATCCAGAACAAAATAGTATGTTTATAGATAACTATGTAGAAGAACCATTTGATTTATCTGAAGTAATGTTTATACTTACAGCAAACTATGAAGAAGATATTCCTGAAGCATTATATGATAGATTAGAAGTTATTGAATTATCTAGTTATACTGAATTTGAAAAATTAGATATAGCTAAAGAGTATTTAATACCTAATATTTATAAAGAACATTTAGTATGTAGTAAAGAAATTAAATTTACTAATGATATTATTTTAGAAATAATAAATAGATATACTAAAGAAGCTGGTGTTCGTGACTTACAAAGAAATTTAAGTACTATAGTTAGAAAGATAGTAACTAAGTCAGTAAGAGAAATTAATAGTCCTATTAAGGTAACTGTTAAGAAGAGTGATTTAAATGCTTATTTAGGTTCATATAAGTATGATGTTAAGAATGAAGCTATTACTAATCATGTTGGATTAGTTAATGCTCTTGCTTATACTCCAATGGGTGGAATGGTATTGCCTGTAGAAGCTACTATGTATAGTGGTAAGGGTGAATTTAGAGTTACAGGTATGATTGGTCAAACTATGGATGAAAGTGTTAATGTAGCTTATAGTTATATTAAATCTAACAGTAAAGAATTTAAGGTAGATGAAAAAATCTTTAAAGATAAAGATTTACATATACATTTCTTAGAAGGAGCAGTTAAGAAAGATGGTCCTTCTGCTGGATGTAGTGTTACAACTTCATTATTAAGTTTATTCTTAGATAAAGAAGTACCTAAGACAGTTGCTATGACTGGTGAAATTTCTTTAAGAGGAGATATATTAAAAGTAGGTGGACTTAAAGAAAAGATTATAGGTGCTTATAACGATGGGGTTAAGAAGATATTTGTACCATATACTAATTCTTGTGATCTAGAAGAAATACCTTCAGTAGTAAAAGAAAACGTGAAAATTATATTAGTTAAAAATTATAAAGAGATATTTGATGCTTTATTTAAGTAATTAAATATCTTTTTTTATGTTATAATTTTTATGATAGTAGGTGACTATATGGCGATTAGTATGAGTATTAAAGAAAAACTAAATAGATTACGTGAAAAAGTAGAGAAAATTATTAATGGTACTGATACTTTGTTTGAAGATGAAAGTTTTGTAGTTGCTGTTGCTAATTTTATGATGAAAAAAGAAACTTATATTAAGAAAATATCTTTACCTAATGGAGATTATGAATTGTGTTATGATTTAGATAAAGGAAGAGTTATTTTAAGGGATTTATTATTTTTATATTTTTATGTTTCTTTAAAAATGAGTGATCATAATGGATTATTACCGACTTTTAAAGCAGCTTTAGAAAATCATCAAAAAACGTATAATTCAATAAGTGGTTTGAATGAGAATACTTGTTTAATATCTGGTGGTAGGGTTTCTCAACTGGAAGATAAACATGCAATTGATGTCTTTAGCGATCCTTTTGTTATAGATGTAATTAGAGATGCTGTAGTAATAGTTGATATGATTAGAAATTCTTTTGGTCATAATGAAGAAGCTCGAAAATGCTATTATATTGATAATGATAATTTAATAAAAATTAAAAATGATGGTGGTTTTGCTGATCCTGATAATAATCTTAATAGTATAAAAAACTATTTAGACTTGGAAATACCTTTTGAATATATTTCGAAATTTGGAGAAGGTATCGAACCTAGAAATTCAGATATTTATATGATGGAATTAGCAGATTTAAATGCCTTTTTAATTTCTTCTGTTTTAAAATATGACGATGTATTTAAAACAGCTAGTGTCGATAGATTACATTTTTTATATAATTTAGTAGAAAACGATAATTCTTTATTGAATCATTTGCCTAAAATATTTTTTAGTTCTAGTGTACCTTTGAGTAAGATTATTTATTTATTTGAACGTTGTGATATTCATGAACTAAAAAAATTACCTGTAGGTATATATTCTTCACGTTGTACAGTTGATAGAATATTAAAATTGCATAATTTTGGTAGATGTAGAGCGGATTATTATGATACTGGATATTCGCTTGATAAAATCGATGTTGAGTTGATGTCTAAATTACCTGATTTGATATTTACATGTTCTGATAAAAATTTGGATATTGTTATGAATTTAACTGATCCATCTTTATATGGAGAAGATAAAAGATTAAAGGTTTCTGATATTTCTTCTTTACCTAGATTTTTTGCTTTTAGTGCTGTTTCTAAGAAGAGAGTAGATGATTTATTATTAGCGAGTAAAAATATTGAAGAATTTTTGAAAATACCTTCTAAGGCTTTTTCTGCTCATTTTAGTGATAAGAAATTATCATTATTGATTGGATGTCCTCCTGATGTTACAAGATTATACGATATTCCTGCTCATATTTTTAGTGATGAATTTGGTTCTGAAAAGTTAGAATTTTTAATGGGAGAAGATAGGGATGTAGAAAATTTGAAATATATTTCTAAAAAAATCTTTTCTAATAAATTTTCTGTTGAAGGACTTAGAGGATTGTTAAATGGAAAAGATGTAAAAGAGTTTAGGGATATAGATTTTTTTGGGATAAGAGATGATTATGACATTAAAAATCTGTCTAGAATTTGGGGTGATAATCCTGATTTAGAACTTTTAAAGAAGTTACCATCTAACTTTTTTGATAATAGAGTTCCTTTGGAATTGACTAATTTATTAGTTGATTTTGTTGATAGTTCATTTTTTTATTATGAATTTGTTCGATTAGTGTGTTTTCCTACATTTTGTTTTGATAATTTGAGATATGTTTTAAAATTTGATAAAGATAAGAGTAATTATGAACTTTTAGAGTATATATTTAGTAATAATGATGTTGTTGAAAATTTATTATCAATTCCTAGATTTGCTTTTTCTACTAAATGTAAATTATCTAGATTAGATGTGTTATTAGGTGAAAATAAAGATTTTACTAGATTACAAAATTTACCTCCATCATTTTTTGCATCTTCTGTAACAGATGAAAAAGTTAAGTTTTTACTTAGTTCTAGTTATGCCTTAGAATTTGTTACTGAACCTAGAAATTTTAGAATTGCTAAGGATTTAGTTTATATTGATAATTATAGATTAAAGTTGTTGTGTGGAGATGAACTTGAATATAAGTATTTATTGCAGGTTCCTGATTATGTTATTTTTAATTATTATGAGAATAAAAAGTTAGAATTTTTTATGGGTAAATTTGGTTTTTATTTACTAAAATATGTACCATATGTTTGTTTTGTTCCTGATGTTTCGATGGATAAAATAGAGTATCTTTATAACTCTGTAAATGATAGTAGGGCATTTTGTAATTTATCTTTCTTCTTATTTGATCCTAAATGTTCAATTGCTAGAATTCATTATTTATTAGGTAAGTGCGATAATAACTTTAATAAGATTAATGAGTTGCCGAAGGAATTGTTTTTCTGTGATGATGATTTAGTTGATGCTCTATTCGATGTTAGTTCTAAAAATCTTAAAGTTAAGAATGATTTATATAGTCATCTTGATGAAAAAAATAAAGCGTTACTTATTTATGCTAATGGTTTATTCAGTGTAATGGATAGAAGTGTGCTTGATTATTCATTGTTAGATTATACTTGTTTGGATTTTAATACTAGTGATAGTTTATTTGAAGGAGTTACTCATATTGATGTTCAAACTAATATGAAAACTGTTGAGAGTTTATGTTCTTCTTATGATAAATTTTTAAAGGTAGTAGATAATAATAGATTATCTTTTACTAGAATATATCAAATAAATTCAATAAAAAATATGTCTGGTGCAGATTTAGTTGTTAATTTTAAACAATGGGAAAGAGATTTTAAAGATTTTTTTGATAGATGGTTATTAAAGAAATTGATTGATTCATCTAAAAGAACTACTGATAATGTTAGAAATGTTGCTGATCATTTAAGGTTTATGCAGTTACCTTCTGGTGATTTAGGTATTTTTGATGAAGAAACTAAGAAAAATGATGAAGGTAGTGAAAAACGAACGATTTCTTTTGCAGCAAGAACTAAAACTAAATCTTTATTTAAATCTATTTCTTTAATTCATAATCAAGTGGTAAATAATGATTATACAAAGTTTAATAATTGTGATACATGTTTTGCTAGTTATATGAAAGCTGCTGGTGTTGAGGAAGATTATTACGATTTAAAAAATAGATTATCGTTTTGGATTGATAACTATATTAACAAAACAAGACGTATGTGTGTGTCGTTATATTATTTGAAATCTCAACCTACATATTCTAATGTAACTGCTATTTATCATCCTGTAAATGATGTTAATATTAAATATGTTAATTCTGGTGCTAATGTTTGTTTTGATGTTGATACTTGGTATAATTCTATTAGTGATGAAGTTCTTGATAATGATATAGCAACTATTGATAATTTATTTAAAAGATAGTCATATGACTATCTTTTTTTTCATATCTTTAAATAGGAGGAGATATAAATGAAACAGGTTATACCTTTTTATAAGGAGATAGTATTTAAAAATACAATAGCTAATTTAACTAGTATTTCTTTAGAACATACTGAGAAAGTAGTAGATGGAGAAGTATCTGGTGAATTTGTTATATTTGGAGATTATAAAGTACATAATGATACTACTGAAAAAGAAGAATTTAAATATAAATTGCCTTTTACTGCGTTAATTCCTGATGATGTAGATGTTAATACTGTACATATTGATATAGCTGATTTTAGATATGAACAAATAGATAATGATGTTTTAAGGATAGATATTGATTTTTCTATAGAAGGAGATGTTAGAGTTGTTGAAAATGTTCCGGAATTAGAATTAATTGAAGAAGATATAGATGATCAGATAGAAGAGATACTTAATTCAAGTGAAGAGGAGATTTGTGATGATAAAGAAGAAGAACTAAGTACTTTTGTTGATCGTGATGAAATAATTGAAGAAGTTATTAAACAAAAAGAAGAAGTAATACACGAAAAGGTGGAGACTATGGAAGAATATGTTACTTATCATGTTCATGTAGTTAATAATAATGATACGATAGAAAAAATTATTAAGTTATATAATACTAATTTACATATACTTAATGAATATAATGATATTAAAGAATTAAAGG
>JAZOOK010000032.1:0-3472 GCA_045654965.1 Candidatus Coprovivens sp.
AAACAAAGTAGAAGATACAAGATGGTTAGAATTAGTATTAACACAACTATTGTAAAGATAACTTCTTAACCATGACGGTACTAGGTTTAACTCTACGTCTATAAAACATAACTTTATTTCTTAATTCATCTAACTTAACTAATGAATTGATAATAGTACTAACTTCGTTAGCTAGAACCCTAATATCATGTCTAATAAATTGTTTATAAGTATTAGGACTTACTCCAATAATCTTTTTAAATATCTCAGAGAAATACTCTAACGAATTAAAACCACTTTCCATAGATATTTTTAATATACTATCATCATACTTAAAATATTTAAGACTATTAAATATCTTAATAGCATTCATATAGTTAATAATAGAGATACCTAATTCTTTCTTAAATCTCTTCATAACATAGGTTTTATCATAACAAAAAATACTACTAATCATATCTATACTTATAATAGTATTAATGTTTTCATCTAAATAATCCAATATATTACATACTAATTCATTAGAATACATGATTACCCCTCCGTAATTTAATTATATCGTAAAAGCCATTATTGTTTAAATTCATCTATAAATATTGCTATATAATACAATTATCAAAGGGAGGAATTATATATGAATTATGCACAATGGAAAAATATGGCGGAACTAAGAGAGGAATTAACTAAAGTAGATAAAAGTCTAAATATAGATAAATCAGGTATTCCATTAACATATGATGATAATAATCTATATTTAGATACTAAAGACCATCATACATTAGTAATAGGCTCTACTGGATCAGGTAAAACACAATCAGTAGTATTACCTCAAATAAAACTATCTATGTATACAGGAGAATCTTTAATAGTTAAAGATAATAATGGAGAAATATATGAAAGAACAGCTAAACACCTAGAAGATAAAGGATATAAGGTATTAGCTTATAACTTACATGATACTACATTAGGTAATAACTATAATCCATTATCATTACCTTATAAATACTATAAAGAAGGTAATATAGATGAAGCACAAAGACTATTAGAAAATATGGGTTATTATCTATTCCAAGCTATGGATAATAGTAATGCAGATCCATTCTGGTCTACATCAGCAATGCAATTATTCGTAGGATTAGCTCTATACTTATTTGAAAACGGTAATGAAGATGAAATAAACTTCAACAGTATCTATGATTTAACTAATACTGGAGAAGAAAAGAAAGATGATAAAACATACTTCACACACTTGCTAAATAGCTTAGATAGAATGTCTCCAGCATATATAAATTTATCTGGTACACTATTAGCACCTACAGAAACAAGAGGTGGAATACTATCAGTATTCAAACAAATAATGAGACTTATAGTAAGTAGACAAAACTTATCTAATCTATTATCTACAAGTGATTATGACTTAACTAATATTACAACAGATAAAGTAGCAATCTTCCTAATAGGAGAGGTAAACGCATATACTATTAGATTAGAACCATTATTTATAGATCAAATATACTCAGTAATATCTAACAATAAGAAAAGAGAAAAAAGACTTAATATTATCTTAGATGAATTTGAAACATTAGCACCTTTATATAACTTCAGTTCATTACTAAACTCATCTAGACCATTAAATATTAAATTTACTCTTATTATCAAGAGTCTTATAGATTTAGAAAGACAATATGGTAAAGAAAATACTGAAATACTAAAATATACTATGGGATGTATAATATATCTATTATCTAATGATGTATACCCTCAAGAAGAAATATCTAAACTATGTGGTAATAAAGCTCCTGGAGTACCATTAATTACACCAGAAGAAATAAAACTACATAATATATTTGAAGCAATAGTATTAATACTTAGAATATTACCTAGTAAGACTAAATTATTACCAGACTATCAAATACCTTGGGATTTAACTGATAGTTTAAAACAACAACAAAAAAGAGTAAATAAGGAATATAAATTATTCGACATTAAAAAGTACATCTAATGTACTTTTTTTTCTTCTTCCTTGCTTTAAATACTTATAAATAGTATAATTTATAAAGAAGGATTTGATGTTAAATGGAAAAATATTACCCAGAACATTGTGCCATTATTTTAGATGGAAATAGACGTTGGGCAAAACGCCAAGGATTACCTCAATTAAAAGGTCATCAGGCTGGTTTTGAGAATATAAAGAGACTTGCTCCGTATATTATTAATAAGGGAGTAAAAGTATTAAGTGTATATGCTTTCTCTACAGAAAACTTTAAACGTTCTGAAGAAGAAGTAAAATACCTAATGGACATATTCGTAGATATGTTCAAAAAAGAATGTAACGAAATACATGAAGAAAATATTAAAGTAGTAGTATCAGGTAGAAGAGATAACCTAAGACCAGATGTATTAGAAGCTATAGATTATATAGTAGAAAAAACTAAAAATAATACAAAAGGTATATTTAATGTATGTCTAAACTATGGTGGACAACAAGAAATAGTTGATGGAGCTAAACGTATGGCTGAAGACTATAAAAATGGTTTAATATCTTTAGATGATATAGATGAAAAATCATTCTACAAATATATGTATAATGAACTACCTCCAATAGATTTAATGATTAGAACTAGTGGAGAACTAAGAATAAGTAACTTCTTAATGTATGAATTAAGTTATGCAGAACTATATTTCACAGAAACTTGTTTCCCAGATTTCAACGAAGAAGCTTTTGAAACAGCTGTTGAAGATTTCAATACAAGAGAAAGAAGATTCGGAGGAAATAAAAAATGAAAAAAAGAATAATTTCTGGAGCAATAATGGTAGCATTGCTAATAGTATTATTCATACTACCAAAATCAATTAGTCATATAGGTATAGCAGTAGTAGTTGGATTATTGGCTGCACAATCATATAGAGAATTATTAGGATTAAAAGAAAGTAGAAAAAATTATCCTAACTATATAAATTTATTAGGTTTCGTATGTATGGAACTAATGGTATTCCATAGAGTAAATGCTCCATTAACAGCTTATACTGGAGTAAACTTCATGGTAATAGGATTAATATTATTAATTCTATTTATTCCAAGCATATTCGATAAAAAAGGTGAATATACTACTAAAGAAGCATTTCATTTAGCAGGAACAACAATAGGTATTGGTTTATTCTTTAATCTATTAATGCTTATTTATAACTTTAATAGATGGGAACTATTATATTTATTAGCAATAGCTACTATGACTGATACTTTTGCTATGTTAATAGGATGCTTAATTGGAAAACATAAACTTATTCCAGATGTATCACCTAAAAAATCAGTAGAAGGTAGTATAGGTGGTTCAGTAGTAGGTACTGCTATAGCAACTATTCTTTACTATAATATAGTATCTAATCAAATTAATTTATTTGTACTAATACTTATGACTTTAGCATTAACAGTACTAGGTCAATTAGGAGATTTATTCTTCAGTAAAATAAAAAGAGAAAACAAAATCAAAGA
>JAZOOK010000033.1:0-8596 GCA_045654965.1 Candidatus Coprovivens sp.
TTAATATTTATAAATAACTATAGAATAAATAGATACACATTAGACATTCTAATACTATTTATATCTATACTATTATATTATTTAACTAATAAAAAAATATTATTTATAATACCATTATTATCTTTTGTATTCATAAGTACATACACAATTAATGGTGACAACAATCTTCCATTAAAAACAACATATTATAATGAACAAGAAATAGTATCAAACCTAACAAATAAAATAACTTACTATGATCAAAATTTCTATCGTATTACAAATACCAATAATCTATTAACAAACATATTATTAAATAATAAATACATTATAACAAAACAACCACAACTAATAGGTTATCACAAAGTACTAACAAACAACGAATATTATATATATAGAAATGAAACAACACTTCCGATAGGATTCTCTACATCAAACATAATGAGTTATGAAGACTATAACTTCTTAAGTAATCAAACTAAACAAGAAGCATTATTAAATGTAATAGTAGCAGATACTGAATCAAACAATGAATTCATTCCATCTATCGAAAAAACAAACATCATAGTAGAAGATATATTTAATCATTCATCAATAAAAACAAACAAAGATGGTCTAATATATATAAATACAAAAGAAACATTAAAACTAGAATATAAACTACCTAAAAAATATAAAAATAAAATACTATTTATAAATTTCAAAGTAAATAACAACCAAGAATCACTAAGTATAAAAATAAACAATGAAATAAAATACCTTAATATAGCTAATACATATCAAACACAAGAACAACTAGAATATGTTCTAGCTAATAACGATCAAGATAAAATATATATTAGTTTTGAACCAGGTACTTATACATTATCTGATTTTCAAATAAAGATACTAGATAATGCAAATCTAGATAACTCAATAAAAAAATTTGATAAATTAATAATAAATCCTATAAGAAAAAAAGAAGAAATCTTAAATGGTAAAATAAACGTTTTAAAAGACGGATACTTCATGTTCACATTCCCATATCAAGATGGATTCAATATAAAAGTAGATAATAAAGAAATAGAATATGAAAAAGTAGATGAAAACTACATAGGTTTTCCTATTACTCAAGGAACACACCAAGTATCTATTAGTTTTAAATCACCAGGAAAAATCCTTGGAACAATTTTATCTATAATAGGACTAATATCTTTCATAATAGTAGTATATTTAGAAAGACAAAGAAAATTTTAAAGATGTTTAACAACATCTTTTTATATGTCAAAATTAGTAAACAAGCAAAAAAATAACATAGAGATATTTATATATTATGTAATAATATAAATAGATAAGTAAGGTGATACCATGAATAAATATGATATTGTCTTTTGTGATATAGATGACACATTAAATCCGTCTAACGGTACAACTACTGAATACACAAGAGAAGTAATGAAAAAACTAAAAGAAAAAGGAATCAAAGTCGTTGTTAATACAGGACGTAGCGCTAAATATGCAGTAGAAAAATCAATCGAAGCAGGATTAAGTGAATATACAATAAGTTCAAATGGTGCAGAAGTATACAACTATCATGAAAGAAAAGAAATATTCTCAAAACCAATATCTAAAGAAGATATACTAGCAATATATGATTATTGTAAAACACATAATATGACAATAATCCTAAATTGTTTAGAAAAAAGATATATCAATATCCAAGATTATAAATATAACAACGAACCAGCAATATATTTCGAAGATATTAATGAAGTAATAAATAATAATAAAATAAATCAATTAGTAATCTTAAGTTCTAACTTTGATAGAATGTTAGTATTACCTAATATGTTTAAAGAAAAATTTCCTTCATTAAAAGTAGTTCATTCATCAATTGGACTTATAGAAGAAAAAAGAGAACCAGGTAAAGAATACTATCATGATCTAGTATTAGAAAACACAGCTAAATCAACAGGTATAGTTGAACTACTAGATTATTTAGGAATAGATAGTGAAAGAGCAATTGCTATCGGTAATGGATACGATGATATATGTATGTGTGATGTAGTAGGTACATCAGTAGCAGTAGAAAATGCTAATCAAACTCTAAAAGAAATAGCAACATACATAACAGATTCAGCAGAAAATGATGGCGTAGCTAAAATACTAGAAAAACTATGTTTAGAAGATTAATATGTGGATAAGTACTCAAGTTATTCACAAGTAAAGGAAGATAAATATGAAATTTAAACAAAAAGTAGATACAATAATAGCAATATGCTTAATCCTAATAGGAGTAATACTATTAGTACTACCAGTATTTAATATAACTAATATAAAATACTTAAGTATTGGAATATTTGCATTATATACAATCCTTAACTTAATTCAATTTATACTTACTAGAAAAAGTAAAGACTACGAAGGACTACATAGTGCAATAGGTTCACTAATTGTACTAATAGCAAGTATAGTAACTTCACCAGAAGATTCACCTAAAACATTAGCAATGTTACTTATGACATGGATAATATTTATGTCTTTAGCTAAACTAAAGAAAATGGATTACTACCATGATAAAAAAGATAGAATGTGGAAAATAAGATTCCTAAATTTAGGTTTATTTATTATAGCTGGAATACTAACAAGTATTAACTTAGCACACGTATCTACAGTACAAGTATTAGTACTAGGATTCTTCTTACTTCTACATGGTATCTTAGAATTATTTGATCCAATAGTAAAAACTTTAATAGCACATAGTTAATGTGCTATTTTTATGTTATAATAGCCTTGGTGATTTAAATGAAATTAGTTAGAGATTTCAACGAATATCAAATATTAGATATGTCAGAAGGAATGAAATTAGAAACATGGAATGGTAAAGAATTATTAAGACCAGATCCACAAATTATATGGACAGACAAATTCCATCCAGAATACTGGGATAAAGTAGATGCTATCTACCATAGAAGTAATAAAGGTGGAGGACATTGGGATATAAAAAATAGCAAACTACCAGATAGTTGGCAAGTACATTATCAAGACCTAACATTTAATATTAAATTAATGGGATTCAAACATACAGGTCTATTCCCAGAACAAGCCTATAACTGGAACTTAATTCGTCGTAAAGTTGCATCAGCTAATAGACCAGTTAAAGTACTTAACTTATTTGCTTATACAGGTGCAGCATCAGTAGCAGCACTATCTGCAGGAGCTGAAGTAGTACACGTAGACTCTTCACGCGGTATGATTGATTGGGCTAAAGAAAACGTTAAATCTAGTGGATTAGAAGACAAACCAATTCGTTTCTTAGTAGACGATGTAGTTAAATTCGTTAAAAGAGAAATAAGAAGAGGAAACAAATACGATATTATTCTTATGGACCCTCCATCATTTGGTAGAGGAGCCAATGGAGAAGTATGGGATATAGAAAAAGATTTATATCCATTAGTAGAACTATGTAGTGAAAAACTATCAGATGATCCTATTATGTTCATAATAAACTCATATACAACAGGACTATCAATGACAGTACTAGAAAACGTACTAAGTCTTACAGTAAATAAAAAAGTATCAGGACATATATCTAGTGATGAACTAGGAATACCTATGAAAGATAGCGACCTTATCTTACCTTGTGGTATATATGCAAGATGGGAAAAAGAAAAAGATATCAACTAAGATATCTTTTTTTTTATATATTGTGATATAATTAGAATGGTGATACTATGGGAAAACTAAATGATATTGATTTTGCTATTATTGAAACATTAAAAGCACATCCAAACTTCGTACCTACAATAAATGCGTTATATATGGATAATATGACACATTCAGCAGGTATTAACCTAAGAAACTTTACTGGTCAAAATGGTGCTAGAGCTAAGATGAAAGAAGTAACACAAACCGATATGTTACACTTCGTTCTAGCAGAAGCAGTAAAATGCTACAATGCAATGGCATACTTCTACTATAATGATCCTAACATGAGAGCATTAAATACAGTAGATGAAAAAATGGCCAACTTACTTAATACATTCCCTTATTATGGAATAGTATTAAAAGCAGTAGAAGTAATAGCAAATCCAAAAATAAATAGTGCAACATTCTATAGAACTGATTCTAAAGAATTAATGGCACTTGTAGAAGCAGTAATGAACTGCCGTTATCAAAATGGAAATCAACTAAGAGAATTTATAGATAAATCTGGAAATGGATTAACATCTCTAGGTTCTTTCGGAACACAAGACTTATTTGAAAAAGTAGCAACTGATATTAGTAAAATAGAAGTAGCTAAAAATATTCATGTAAATCCAAAAGCAACTAACCAATGTTTACTAGACGTTTTATCTGGTTCTCAATTAAAAAATAAACATAACGAATATGGTCTAGGTGGAACACTATTTGCTACACAAGATATTGGAAAAAGAAGAGGAAATCAAGAAGATGCAGTTATCATACTAGAACATCCAGAAAATCCTGAATTCAAACTATTAGCAGTATCTGATGGAATGGGTGGAGTTGAACTAGGTGATAAAGCAAGTTCATACTTAACACAACAACTAGCTAGATGGTTTAAAGCCCTACCAGCAGACCTTTACAGTTTTCCATTAGAAGTACAAACATTATTAAATAAAAAGATTGCTCAAATAAGTAGTGAAATATATAAACAATATAATGAACCATATAATGGAATTCGTTGTGGAGCAACCGTAGTTGCAAGTATAGTAACTCAAGATTATACTATTAACTCGACAGTAGGAGATTCAAGAATCTACACTATCAAAGATGATAGACTAGACTTAATAACTAGAGATGAATCAGCAGTATGGCCTCCATATAAAGATGCAAAAGATATGACTAAAGAAGAATTAGATGACTTAAGATTCGTAAGAAACAATAATGAAATACTAAGATGCATCGGTTATGATATGGATGCAAGTCATATTCAAACATTAATTATTCCAAATAATAGTTATGATAGATTAATATTATTATCAGATGGAGTAACAGATCTTCTATCTCAAGAAAATATTAGAGTAATTTCAAGAAATTACCCAATAGATCAAATAACACATGAACTAGTAGAAGCTGCTATTAATAATATGGCTAGACGTGCTAAAGGTGCTGATGATATGCATTTAAGTGGTGTACCTGCTGGAAAAGATAATGCAACAGCAGCTATGTATGCAAGGAGATAATTATGGAAGAAAAAATACTTATAAAAAATGATTTAGGTGAAGAAAAAGAATTTGATGTATTATTTACTTTTGAATCAAATGAAACAGGTAAAAAATACGTAACATATACTGATTACACTAAAGATTATAAAGGTAATATAAATTGTTATTCAGGATATTACGAAGGAGAACAACTTCTTCCAGTAGAATCTGAAAAAGAATTAGCTTTCATAAATGATACATTAAAAACATTAACAGAAACAATAAATTACAAATATAAAGAAACAGAAGAAAATTAAGGTCTAACCTTAATTTTTTTATGTTTCAATCCATAGACTATTTTTATACCTAAATAACGATATTTTATAATCTAAAACACCTTGATATGGTATAATATTATCGTGTAGGAGGGTAGGATATGATATACACAAAAGAAGTAGAAAACATGTGCAAAGTTGCTAAAGGTGTAGACCATGGCCCAGCTCCAATTCCTGAAGAAGGAAAATGGGTACAAGCTAAAGAGATAAAAGACATTTCAGGTCTTACTCATGGTATCGGATGGTGTGCTCCACAACAAGGTGCATGTAAACTAACATTAAATATTAAAGAAGGAATTATCGAAGAAGCTTTAGTAGAAACACTTGGATGTTCGGGTATGACACATAGTGCTGCTATGGCTGGAGAAATTCTAGTAGGAAAAACAATTTTAGAAGCATTAAATACTGACTTAGTATGTGATGCTATCAATACAGCTATGAGAGAACTATTCTTACAAATAGTTTATGGACGTAGCCAATCAGCATTCAGTGAAGGTGGTTTATCTATCGGAGCTGGTCTAGAAGATTTAGGAAAAGGACATCGTAGTCAAGTTGGTACAATCTATAGTACTAAAGTAAAAGGACCTAGATATCTAGAATTAGCTGAAGGATATATTGTAGAAGTTGGTCTAGATAAAGAAGATCAAATTATTGGTTACAAATATGTTAACCTAGGAAAAATGATGGAAAATATCAAAGCTGGTATTGATCCAATGGAAGCTATCGAAAAAGCTAGTGGAACTTATGGAAGATTCGACGAAGCTGTTAAAAAGATAGATCCTAGAAAAGAGTAAGGGAGGATTTAATTATGGCATTATTTGAAAGTTACGATAGAAGAATAGGTCAAATCCAACCTGTAATGGATAAATACGGAATCAAAGACTTTGATGACGCAAGAAATATTTGTAAAGAAAAAGGATTCGATCCTTATGAAATAGTAAAAGGAGTTCAACCAATTTGTTTTGAAAATGCTTGCTGGGCTTATACATTAGGTGCAGCTATTGCAATCAAAAGTGGTAGAACTAAAGCAGCAGATGCAGCTAAAGCTATAGGAGAAGGATTACAAGCTTTCTGTATTCCTGGTTCAGTAGCAGATGATCGTAAAGTTGGTTTAGGACATGGTAACTTAGCTTCTATGTTATTAACAGAAGAAACTAAATGTTTTGCATTCCTAGCAGGACATGAATCATTCGCTGCAGCTGAAGGAGCAATCGGTATTGCAAAAAGTGCTAATAAAGTTAGAAAAGAACCACTAAGAGTAATCTTAAATGGTCTTGGTAAAGATGCTGCACAAGTAATATCAAGAATTAATGGATTCACATATGTTCAAACTGAATTCGATTTCTTCACTGGTAAAGTAAACGTAGTAAAAGAAATAGCTTACTCTGATGGAGAAAGAAGTAAAGTAAGATGTTATGGAGCTAACGACGTTAGAGAAGGTGTAGCAATAATGCACCTTGAAGGAGTTGACGTATCAATCACTGGTAACTCAACAAACCCAACTCGTTTCCAACATCCAGTAGCTGGTACATATAAAAAAGAATGTATAGAATTAGATAAAAAATACTTCTCAGTAGCATCAGGTGGAGGAACAGGAAGAACTCTTCACCCAGATAATATGGCTGCTGGTCCAGCTTCATATGGTATGACAGATACTATGGGAAGAATGCATAGTGATGCACAATTCGCTGGTTCATCTTCAGTACCTGCTCACGTAGAAATGATGGGACTTATCGGTATGGGTAACAACCCAATGGTAGGAGCAACAGTATCTATCGCAGTAGCAGTAGAAGAATCTTGCAAATAAGAGGAGAAATCCTCTTTTTTTATGTTATAATTCTAATAGAATAGGAGAATACTTATGAGAAGCAAAAATAATTACAAACTAATAATACTTCTAGCACTAGTTTTATTTCTTTCAGTTGGTTATGCAGTAGTTAACTCAGTATCATTAACAATATCAGGACAAACAGGAGCACAAAACTACGATTTAAAAGTACAAACTACCGGCAATACATACATATCAAATCAAACAAAAGGTAAAATAGTTAAATTAACGTCTAATGAATTCTCAGTAGAAGTTAATGATATGGAATTAAATGAAACAATATCATTTGAAGTGGAATTAGTTAATAATGAAACAGACGTTTCAGCAACATCAGCCAATGAGATATTTGATAGTTCAAATAATGACTACTTTTTAGTTGATTGTAGAATAGGTGATGGACTATCAGGAACATCTCAACCATTTGAAGTAAAAGAATACTGTGATAGTTTCGTAATACCACCAGGAGGAAAAAGAACAGCTTTAATAACGATAAAACTAATAAAAACTCCAATAACAAAAGAAGATGCTAAAGCAACATTTTCATATACTACAAATATGATTCCATCTAATTAATGAATAAAAATAATTATTCTTCATATATTTAAATGAAAGAGAGGAAATAATTATTATGGAAATATTAAAAGTATCCAGTAAATCTAATCCAAGTAAAGTAGCAGGAGCTATTGCTAACATATTCAGAGAAAAAGGTGGAGTAGAAGTTCAAACTGTTGGAGCAGGAGCTCTTAATCAAGCAGTTAAAGCAGTTTCTATTGCTAGAGGTTACATATCTCCAAGCGGAATCAACTTAGTATGTATTCCAGCATTTACTGATATAGAAATAGACGGAAAAGAAAAAACAGCCATAAAACTTATAATAGAAGCCAAATAAGGCTTCTTTTTTTGACAAATAAAAAAAAATAAATATAATATTCAACTGAAAAAAACGAAAAAATATTTAGGAGTGCATATGAAAAGATATTATTTAGCTTACGGAAGTAATCTTCATATAGAAGAGATGAAAAGACGTTGTCCATTTGCTATCCCAGTAGGAGCAACCGCTATAAAAGATTATAGATTAGTATACAAAGGAACAAAACAAGTTAGTTATCTTACTATAGAAGAATGTGAAGGAAGTATAGTACCAGTTGGAGTTTATGAAATAACACCAATTGATGAATATAACTTAGATTACTATGAAGGAACACCAACACTATATAGTAAACAAACAATAAAAGTCCCATTATATGGTCAAGAAATAGAAGCAATCGTCTACGTAATGAATCCTAAATATTCATATAATCTTCCAT
>JAZOOK010000034.1:0-3598 GCA_045654965.1 Candidatus Coprovivens sp.
GTATTAGTAGATGAAAATAAACCTGTTATTAAACCTGAAGAACCTAAAAGAGATGGATTTAAATTTATGGGTTGGTATTATAAAGGTAAAGAATATGATTTTAGTACATATGTTATAAGAGATATGATGTTAATAGCTAAATGGGAAGAAGTTAAAGAAGAAGAAATAATTATTAAACCGATTCCTCCTGAAGAAAGAGATTATTATATTGTTACATTTGATGTAATGGGCGGTTCTTTAATAGCAGATCAACAAGTTACTAAAGGTGGTACAGCTATTATACCTAATGTTCCTACTAGAGAAGGTTATACTTTTGTAGAATGGAGATATGAAGGTAAACTATTTGACTTTGGAACTATATTACCAGGAGATGTAACATTAGTTGCTGTATGGAAAGAAAATTAAGGTAATTTATATTACCTTTTTTTTGTTGTTTATAATAGTTATTAATGATATAATTTATAGAGAATAGATAACTATAAGGATAGTGATTATATGAAAGAATTAAAGGGTAAAAGTATGTGTTTCTTTTCTGCTAAAGGTGGGGTTGGTAAGACAACTAATTTACTTAATTTAGCTGGTATATTTGAACAATTAGAAAAGAAAATACTTATTATTGATATGGATTTATATAGTGGTGGTATATGTGCTTATTTAAATAAAAAGAATGATAAGAGTGTATATACTTTAGTATTTGATATGATGAATGGTAATTATAAAGATTTAAGTGATTATACTGTTAAAGTGGATCATTATATTGATATACTATGTGCTCCTAGAGATCCTAGAGATGCTAATAAAGTAGATCATAGATTTATCAATAATATAATTAATGATGCTAAAGCTAAGTATGATGTAGTGCTTATTGATACTAACCATGCTTTAAATGATATTAATCTAACTATACTTGATAGTGTAGATGAAATTAATTTTATGGTTACTAATGATCCAATAGATTTAAAGAATATGAGATCGTTACTTTCTATATTTGATAGTTTAAACTTCTATAATTATAGAATTACTTTAAATAATAGTAGAGATCCTTTTAAGAATTATTTTACTTATTTTGAAATAAGAAAATTATTACAACATAATATAGATTATACTTTATCTACCGATATGTTCTTAAAAGATATGGATAAGATGGTTATGAGGGGAGCTATTATATCTTTGGATAGAAAGTTTGCTGAAGTAATGACAAATGATTATAATTCATTTGTTAATATGGCTACTAATTTACTCAAAAGAGGTGATAAGTAATGGCTAGTTTATTAGAAGAATTTAATGTAAGTATTAAGAGTACTGATTATGAAGTAAATGATTATAATGTATTTGAAGATAAAGGTCTTTTAGATGGATTTAGAATTCAAATATTAGAATTATTAAGTGATAAAGGATTTACTGGTAAGAATGTACCAAGTAGTGTTATTAATGATTTAATAGATGAAGTATGTTACGGGTATGATTTAAGTAATGGGGAAAGAGGATGTTTATTTAACTTAATAGATGGTGAGGTTAATGGATTTGGTCCTATTACTTATTTAATGAAAGATGATAATATTACTGAAATTATGGTAAATAGTCCTTCTGAAGTATATATAGAAATAGATGGTATGTTACAAAAAGAAAATACTATATCTTTTGTAAATAATGAACATATTATTAGAACTATAGAAAGATTAGTAGAACCTACTGGTAAGAATATAGATGTTAATCATCCAATGATAGATGCTAGATTAGATGATGGTAGTAGAATTAATGCTGTAATACCTCCATTAAGTAAATGTCCTATTATAACTATTAGAAAATTTAAGAAGAATATAGTAGATATGAATAACTTAATAGGTAATGGTAGTTTAACTCCATATATGGCAAGATTTTTGGAAGCTGCTGTTAAAGCTAGATTAAATATTTTAGTATCTGGTGGAGCATCTGCTGGTAAGACAACGCTTCTTAATATATTAAGTAATTATATTCCTGATGGAGAAAGAATAGTTACTATAGAAGATGTTAGAGAACTTAATTTAAATCAAGAACATGTAGTTTCTTTAGAAACTAAGAATTCTAATTATGATGGTGTTGGTGAAGTAACTGTTAGAGATTTAGTTAGAAATTCATTACGTATGAGACCAGATAGAATTATTATTGGTGAAGTAAGAGGTAGTGAAGCATTTGATATGTTACAAGCTATGAATACTGGACATGATGGATCTTTAACCAGTGTACATGCTAATGGTGCTAAAGATGCTATTAAGAGATTAGAAACTATGGTATTAATGGATGGTTTAGATATACCAGTTAATGCTATAAGAGAATATGTAAATGATGCATTAGATTTAGTAGTACATATATCTAGAATGAAAGATGGTAGAAGAAAGATAACTGATATATCTGAAGTTATTACTGGTAAGAATGGTACTATTGAATTAGTTAATATATTTAAATTTGAATTAGATAATAAAGATTCTAATACTGTACAAGGAGAATACATATTACAAGAATATGTACCAGTCTGTTTAGAAAAAATAAGAAATGCTGGTATTAATGATTTAGATGATATGTTTAAATTTAAAAAGAAAAAGAATAATTAAGGAGGTATATTATGGATAAGTATACTGTAGCGTTACAGATATTAGCATGGTTATTTATTGGTTATATAGTATACCTTGTTATTCGTTATATTAAGAGTTTATCTAGATTAAATAGATTATCTTATTATTCATTAAATTTAGAGAATAAGAAAGATAAAGGATTAGTAAATAATATAATCTTTAAGATGAGTAGAGTACTGGAATCATTAGTTATATTTAATGGATTAGCTAAAACATATGATAAGTATATTTATAGTGATGGTAAATTAAGAAAAGGTATAGATTATGTAAGTATTAAGTTATTATTAGGTATAGGATTTATATTTATTAATTTACTTATAAATTCTTTATATAAAATAGAATTTAATGCGTTATTAATACTTATATCTTTTGTATTAGGATTTATTATTCCAGATTTTTATTGTTTATTTAATAAAAGTAAAAGGGTTAATATACTTAATAAGAATTTACTTAGTGCAATAATTATAATGAATAATAGTTATAAGGCTAATGAAAGTACTGAACAAGCTATTAAGTCAGTTATTCAAAGAACTGAAGGTGCTGTATCTGTTGAATTTATGAAAGTGCTTAATGATATTAAGTTAGGTATAGATATTAGTGAAGCATTTAGTAGAATGTATGAAAGAACTCATTTACCAGTAATTAAGTATATGAGTAGTGTATTAGGTTTAGTTAATAAAAGTGGTATAGATATAATAGATGCTTTTTCTAATATAGAAAAAAAACTACTTGAGATAGAAAAGTTTAATAATGAACTTATAGTACTTAGAGATACTAATAGATTGAGTGTATTATTATTTAGTATATTACCTTTAGTATTTTTAATTACTGTAATAGCTTATAATACAGATTATATTAAATTATTAATGAATGTTAATGGAATATTTATAATACTTATTATGTTTATTTCTTATATGTTATATTTATTTATCATTAAGAGAATTATAAGAGGTGATAAATATGTTAAATAGTAGATTATATAAAAG
>JAZOOK010000035.1:0-3263 GCA_045654965.1 Candidatus Coprovivens sp.
ATCATTTAAAGTTTCATCCATTCCAGTTATGTAAAATGATACTCCATCCCTTGGTACAAAAATAATATCACCTTGATAAATTACATCGTTTTCATTTAAACCATTTAATCTAAGCAAAAAGCTAGGATCAATATTAAGTCTTCTAGCAATACCATAAATAGTATCTCCATCTTTTACATAAAAAACACATTTCTTAGGATTTAAAAAATCTTTTCTTTCAATAGGTATATCTTTATCATAATTATTAAACTTATATGTAAAATCTACCATATAATCACCTTTTTATTCTTCTTTATATTTACTATCTAAATAATTTTTTAATTCTTCTGCTACATTTAAAGGTACTATCTTAGCTATATCTTCTATACTAGCTTCTCTCATTTTAGAAACACTACCAAATTCTTTTATAAGTTGTCTCTTTCTAACAGTACCAATACCTTCTATATCATCAAGTAAACTACTAATACTCCCCTTACTTCTTAGTGTTCTATGATAATTTATAGTAAATCTATGTACTTCATCTTGCATCCTAGTTAGATAATGAAATACATTGCTCATTCTATCAATATTTATAACATTTAAATCAGAATCTATCAAGTCATTAGTTCTATGTTTATCATTCTTTTTTAAACCAACTACTTTAATATCTAAATGTAATAATTTTAATATATCTAAAGCAGCTCTAATTTGATTTTCTCCACCATCTACTATAATTAAATCTGGTAATGTAGTTCTATCTACTAAAGCTCTTTGATATCTTCTATAAAGTATCTCTTTCATTGTATTATAATCATCATTTACATCTAAAGATACTTTATATTTTCTATATTCATTCTTAGCAGGTTTACCATCTATATACACAACCATACCAGATACTGCAAAACTACCAAATAGATTTGAGTTATCAAATACATCTATTCTATAAATAGAATCCATACCAAGTATATTAGCTAACTCTTCATTAGATTTACTTGTTCTTAAGTCATCTTTTTGTATCTCTTCAAACTTATTCTTTAAATTTAACTTAGCATTATCATAAGCCATCTTAATTAAATCTTTCTTAGTACCTTTTTGAGGAACTACTATATTAGTATCTACTACACTACTTATATTTTCAACACTTAAAGTATCAGGTATCAATATCTCCTTAGGAACTTCATTTCTACTATAGAACTTAGCTATATAGTATTCAACTTCATCTTCTACATCTACAGATATAGGAAATATATCATTTTTATGATTTAATAACTTACCATTTCTAATAAATAATATCTCAATAGATAAATAACCATTATCTACATAATAAGATATAACATCTCTATTAATAAAATCATGTAATTCAACCTTTTGTTTATCTAATACTATATCTATATACTCTAATTCTTTCTTTAAATCTAAAGCCATTTCATAATTTAAATCTTCAGAATATTTCATTATTTTATTCATTATCTTGTCTTTAAGTATTTGATCATTACCTCTTAAGAAAGATAATATTTCATTTTCCATCTCTAACACTTTATTAGTATCTACATTCTTACTACAGTAACCTAAACATTCTCCTATATGATAATAAAGACAAACATCTTTAGGTTTACCTTCACATTTCTTTAAAGGATATAATCTATTAATTAAATTAACTATTCTTCTAGCAGCATATGCATTAGGATAAGGACCAAATAACTTCTTATTATCTTTCTTCTTAATATTAAGATATCTAGATACCTTAAGCATCGGATAAGGATTACTAATATATTCTATATAAGGATAACTCTTATCATCAGTAAGCATAATATTGTATTTAGGATTAAATTCCTTAATAAGATTAATTTCTATAATAAACGCTTCTAATTCAGAAGAAGCAACTATATATTGAAAGTCTTCTACTAAACTAACCATCTTAGCAGTCTTACCAGTATGTATTCTATTAAAGTAAGAAGATAATCTTTTATTCAAATCTTTAGCTTTACCTACATATATTATGTTTCCATTCTTATCTTTCATTTGATAAGAGCCAGGTTTATGAGGAACTAAAGATAATTTATCTTTAAACTTCATCTTTATCACCTAAATTCATTAGATAATTATATAAACCAATACATCCTTCATTAATTTCATAAAATGCAGTATCAAAATCACCTGAATACCATGGATCATCTATATCCTTAATATTATTGGTATATTCCATTAATAAATGTATCTTATTATCTTTATCTTCACCTATTATACGTAATAAATCTCTTCTATTTCTTTCTTCCATAACTATAATATAATCATATTTATTATAATCATCTTTAGTAACTTGCATGGCTTTATGTGATTCACAAGTAACACCCATTTGTTCTAATTTTCTCTTAGCTTGCGGATACATAGGATTACCTAATTCTTCCATACTAGTAGCTCTACTTACACAAGATAACTTATATCTTTTATTATTCTTTATAATAAGATCTTTAAATATCATTTCAGCCATAGGACTTCTACATATATTCCCATAACAAATAAATAGAATATTATACATATAATCACCTATTTAATTATAACATACATATAAATTAATTTTATTATCTATTTTGTTAAATTAATGGTATATTGTTATAGTACATTATAGGAGGAACAACATGGAAAATAATATAGTATTTATGGGATGTTCATCAAGAGATGCAATCTCTGATGAATTTAAAGAACTATCTACTAATATATCTAAAATATTCGTAGAACATAACTATTCATTAGCTACAGGAGGAGCATCTACTGGTATGATGGGAAAATCTTTTTTAGAATTTCATCAAAACAAACAAAACATATATGCATACACAGTAGAAAAATATGAAGAAGACTTAGAAAACCTACCTGGAGCATTTAAATTTATATATGAAAATACTTTTGATAGAACTAAATGTCTATACCAAAAAGGATCTATAATTATATTTCTACCAGGAGGAACTGGTACTCTAGCAGAACTATTTGCATGCATTGAAGAAAATAGAACAACTAATAATCCTAAACAAATAATTTTATATAATTATAATGGTTTCTTTGACAAAGTATTAGATTTAATATATTATTGTGTCACAAACAAATTTAATGACGAATCAATATATACATTCTTCCAAGTAATATCAACTGAAGAAGAATTAAAAGAAATATTAGGTAATAAAAAAGAAAATAAAGTATTAGAAAAAGGTGATTAATATGAAACTATTAAAAGAATCTTTAATAGAAATAAAAAAATCTAAATTTATTGGTTTATGTTATGAAATATC
>JAZOOK010000036.1:0-7889 GCA_045654965.1 Candidatus Coprovivens sp.
TTAGCTCTTATTGCAGCCTCACCTTTTATCATAGAAGCAATATCAAACTGATCTCTTCTTATTGATAAATAAGCACAATAATACCAAATAGGATGATGTACTTTAAACCACGCAATTCTAAATGCTGATGTAACGTAAGCAGTAGCATGTGCTTTAGGGAACATATACTTAATCTTACGACAAGATTCAATATACCACTCAGGTATTCCTGCTTCTCTCATAGTTTCAGCAAAATCAGCCCAAGCAGCTGGATCCTTACTAGCTTTACCTTTACGTACGAATTCCATTATTTTAAATGCTTTAGCTGGTTTCATTCCCCAAGCAATTAAGTTAACCATGATATCGTCACGACAACCAATTACATTTTTAAATGGAACTTCGATAATACCTTCTGCATTTGGAGTACATAAATCTCTTGCATTACCTAACCAAACATCAGTACCATGTGATAAACCTGATATTTTAATTAATTCGGCAAATGTTGTAGGTTTAGTTTCTTCAAGCATACCAAGTAAGAATGAAGTACCAAACTCTGGTACACCTAGTGTTCCAGTAGGACAATATTTTCTTCCTTCTTTATCAGTTGAACCTCTTAACTTATATCTATCAACACCTAATACTTCTGGACCAGTAAATATCTTCATAGTATCAGGATCTCCTAAATCTATCTTAGTAACATCTATACCAGATAAATCTTGTAACATTCTAAGTACTGTTGGATCATCGTGTCCTAGTATATCTAGTTTTAAAAGGTCAGCATCAATAGCATGGTAATCAAAGTGTGTTGTTCTCCATGCACTATTCGGATCATCCGCTGGATATTGGAATGGTGTAAAATCCCATACATCTTTATATCCCGGAACAACAACTATACCACCAGGGTGTTGCCCTGTAGTTCTCTTAACTCCTGTACAACCTACACTAATACGTTCTACTTCTGGAGTTCTTATAAATGATTTTATAATACCTTTTTTCTTTAATTCATCTTTACCAGTTACTGGTAAACCATAACTTTGTGCTTCTATTTTTAATACATCATATAATCTTTCTTCATAGAAACCTTGAACATAACCAAATGCTGTCTTATCAGCAACAGTACCAATAGTACCAGCTCTATAAACATTATCTGTACCAAATAATACTTTTGTATATTCGTGAGCTGAAGGTTGGTTATCTCCTGAGAAGTTAAGATCTATATCTGGAACCTTATCTGCATTAAATCCTAAGAATGTCGCAAATGGCATGTCATTACCTTCATGAATCATCAATGTTCCACATTTAGGACAATTCTTAGCCGGTAAGTCAAAACCAGAAGCATATTCTTCAGTATAAGGTCTTCCCTCTTCATTATTAAACTCAGAATGACAACATCCAGGACAATAATAGTGGGATGGTAAACCATTACATTCAGTAATCCCCATCATACTTGCAACAAATGATGAACCAACTGATCCACGCGAACCAACTAAGTAACCATCATCATTTGAGTGTTTAACTAGCTTTTGTGCAATAAGATAAATAACGTCGAATCCACCACCAATGATTCCACCTAGTGAATCCTTAGCTTTTTGTGTTGCATCTTCATCACTTAATGGTTCCTCTGCTTCCCTTTGTAATCTAGCAGCCATCAATGCAACTACTCCATCATAACCACTCATGATAACCTCATGAATAGTTTCAGGTAATATCTTATCTACATCTTCATCACTCATATCAGGATTTTCTAATCTAATCTTTTCTTCAACAAGTCCCATAATCTTATCACCATAGAACTCTTGAGCAATTCTTTCTTCAATATTTCTAGGTAATGGATTTCCATACATACTATGAGCTTTATCAAATACTAAATCTCTACAAGTTTCTTGAGATTTCTCTATTATAGGAGAATAAGGCTTATCAGGATAATCTACTACTTCAATCTCCTCTATCATCTCAAGTAACTTATTAGGATTAGTTACAACTATTTCTTTAATTAATTCATCATCATTTAAGAAAGCAAATTCTTCCATCATCTCTTTAGTTGTTCTAAAGAATTGATTAGGTATATGTCCTTGCATTACAGTTTCACTATCATTATAGTTACCATTTAATGAATATTCTCCATCTTTTTCCTTAACTATACCTGCTACATTTAATTTTCTTAATGTAGATGATACTGCTTTTAACTTCTCAGACTCACCATCTTTACCTTTAAATGAATCTTCTTTTTCATCTTTTTTATTAGGTGCATAAATACTAGCAATATTATTTGCTGTAATAGCTATCTTACCTATCTTAGTAAGTACATAAATATATTTAAGTACCTTTTGTTCTATTGTATCTAATGTAATACCTTGTGAAGCACACTTATCAATACACTTCTCTATATTATCTAAATTAGTATTACGTTTATTACTTCCTGCTAAATATCTAGTAAGCATATGTCTACCTTTACCAGGAACATTTTGATTAACAATAATTTCTCTATATAATCTATCTTCTTTACTTATATTATGTACATCCCCAGTAGCTACAATTAACTTACCAGCTTTTTTAGCACACTCAATTATTCTTCTTAAACATTTATGTAAGTGATCAATATTATTAATATCATGACCTCTAAGTAAGTGTGAATAATTCTCTGGAGGTTGTACTTCGATATAATCATAGAACTTCATTGCTTCTATGATATCTTCGTCTGATCTAGTTTGAGCCATATAGAATATTTCACCATTTAAACAAGCACTACCTACTAATAAACCTTCTCTATTCTCTTCAATTAATTTTCTAGGTATTCTAGCATTTCTTTGAATAAAGTTTGTATTAGCAAAACTTACTATTCTAAACATATTCTTTAAACCTTTTTGGTTCTTAGCAATAAATGTAACATGTTTCATATTATCATAAGCATTTGCTATATGTTCAGTAAATGTCTTACCTGGTATATTTTCATACATTTGTAAATTATCATCACCACACCAAGGGAATTTCCATCTATATTCAGTATTACCAAACTTTTCAAATGGTAAACCTAAATCTTCAGGTACTTCTTCATCCTCACCTGGTTTATAAACATAATTTTTATAACTTACTAAATCTCCAATATGATCCATTAATTTAGGATTATTTTGAAAACTTACTTCTTCAAGTAATTTTAAGTTATTCAAATCACTTATTTTCTCTATACCTTTAATTTGACTTAACATCTTATTAAAGATATAACCTGTATTTTCAGAGTCGACATCGGCACCATGGTGTTGCCCAACATAAACTACCACAGTAATAGATTTCTCTCCAAAATCATCAGTAAATTTAATTTCTATATCATTTTCTGCTGGATGTAATGTTACATTAGATACAAAATCAACTAACTCTACTCCCTCATTTACTTCTACTTCTAAATTAACTTCTTCAGTCTTAGAAGCTTTATGTATAGTTTCTAAATGATATATATTTCTATATTTCTTAATTTTTTCTTCAGTACTAATATCTACATCATAATATTCTTGTCTTTCAATATTTAATACTTCTTCACCATCTACTTTAATAGATTTAAAAGCACTACCTATTTCTTCATCTATTACTTTACCAGTTACACCTGTTTCATTTACTGTTTCTTCATCTTCATCATCAGCTTCACCAGTATCAATTCCATAGAATTTACCTAATGCCTTCAAACTATGCTTCTTTAAATCTCTATTTATAACTCTTGATAACATTAATGTATCTATAATAGGATTTTCTAATTCACCTAATCCATACTTATAATAAGCCATATCAAGTATGTTTTTATCGAATCGTGCATTATGTGCAACTAGTGGTAAATTACCAATCCATTCTTTAAATCTCTTAGTTACATTTTCTTCATTATCTGCATCTTTTACATCGTCATCTGAAATATCAGTAACTCTTGTAATATGTTCATCTATATGTCTACCTGGATTAATTAATTCATCAAAACGATCTACAACTTCACCATTATGAATCATAACTCCACCAAGTTCTATCATAGAATCTCCTAATCCTGGATTAAAACCTGTTGTTTCTGTATCGAATACAACAAATGTATTACCTTCGATTAATTCATCGTTAGGATTAAAACATACATTTAAATATGATTCACACATTTCAAGTTCAGTACCATACCCAGCTTTAAAGTATTTTAAATTCTTTTTATCTTCTTCAGCTTGAGCAATCATTTTTTCCATCTCAGCAATTCCTTCTTCATTACCAGATGTTTTTATTTCTTCTAAACTTGCTTTTAATTCATCTATTCTAGCTTGTGCTTTTTTCTTTAAACCTTTATTAAATGAAGTAACTTCTCCAAATACGTGCGGAAATGATTGACAACAATCATGATCAGTTATTGCTATACCAGGATGTCCCCAATCCATAGCTTGTTTAACTAACTTAACTTCATCACATACTCCATCCATCTGACTCATCATAGTATGAGCATGTAATTCAACTCTCTTTTCTACTTCGTTATCTAATCTTTTAAATGAAGGAACATTTTCTAAAGGTTCATAACTTCTAAAATTAAATACTAAATCATCAGCAAAGTTATCGAATCTAACTTGCCCTTTAAAACTAAACCATCCTGATTTTAATTCTTTACTCTTAGCTAAGAAATCTTCTTCATCTTTAGCAAAAGTCTTAGCTAAAATACTTGAAGTATTATCACTTATCTTTAATGTAATTAAATATAAATCTCTTCCATCTTTAGTTTTTAATTGATTAAACTCAGCACCAAATATATATGCTTCTAAATGAACATTATTTTCTTCTTGATTTAAACTCTCGATAGTAACTAAACCTTCTCTAGAATATTCTATCTTTTTCTTAGGAGTCCAACTACCATTACCATAAGAATTTCCACCTTGTTGTACTTCTGGTTCAGTATATTCCACTTCTATATGTCTAGTTCTATCAGCTTCTATTTCATCTTGAATTCTTTTTTGATTTTCTACATTTATAGCTGTAGTTATCTCCATTTCATAAAAACCTAATTCAACTAATGCTTCACTTAGTCCGTTAAGTTCTTTCTTAACCATATCATATTCTTCACTTTTACTATCAAGTTCTACTATTATAAAATCATCATCTATACTAATATTCTTATTCTCTAATGATACTAATGATGGTCTTTTAGTAATTAAATCACCTAATAATACTTTAAATGCCTCTAATATATCTTCATCATCCATATCATTATATATAAAATTAATATGACATTTACTTTTACCATTAATCCCCTTACTTGCACATTTAACAAGTTCTAAAGTTCTAACAGGGTTAATAGGTCTTTCATTCTCTATAAATACTTCAAATAACTCTTCTTTTTTCTTTAATACTACTTTAGCAATACTAGCTGATTCAAAATCGCCATCTTCATCAGTAAAACCAACACTATTAAAGAAATTAAGTAACTTTTCTTGCATATTAACCCTCCTAACTTATTAATTCTATATTCGAAACGATAATTTGGAATTTATCGTTTCTTCTTGTAACTTGTCCTCTTATCTTAACAAAATCATCTTTCTTAAATTGTGTTAAGAATTTATTATTTTTAGGGAATATTATAAAGTCAGTAGTACCTGTTTCATCACTACCAGACATGAATCCCATATCTTCTGCTTTTTTAGTTTTAATCTTCCTAATGCTCCCTATTATAACAACAGTATCAACATATTTGTCAAAATAATTTCTAATATCTTGAATTTTCATAATACCATCTTGATACTTACTAGAAGGATGGTTAGTAACATAGTAACCAAACGTAGCTAATTCTCTACTCATTAATTCAGTATCACTATATTCAGAACTTTCTTCATAATTAGGTTTCATTACTAAAGATTCATCTAAATCACTACATAACATTGCATAATCCATAGCACTATCTATACTATCAAATAATGTTTTATGATTTATACCAAACTCTCTAAATACATCAGCATCAATTAATGCTTCAATAGTCTTCTTATTAACGCTTTTACCATATGTTCTTGCAACAAAATTATAAAAGTCAGTAAATCTACCATTCTCATTACGTTCTTTTATTATTTCACTAACAGCAGCACCACCAACATTATGTATGACATTAAGTGGTAATAGTAACGCTTTATCTTTAATAATATATTGATCAGTACTAATATTAATATTTGGTTTAAAAACTCTAATATCTTTTAACTTAGCTTCATCAATATACTCTTTAGTTTTTATATCACTACCAATACTCATATTAAGTAAATTAGCAATAAAATAAACAGGATACTTAGCTTTTAAATAAGCCATTTGATAACCTATTAATGCATATGATACTGAATGTGCTTTATTAAAACCATAATTAGCAAACTTAATAATCAAATCATATACTTCATTAGCTTTTTCTTTTGTATATCCATTTTCAATTGAACGCTTAATAAATACTTCACGTTCTTTCTCCATTACTTCTAACTTTTTCTTACTCATGGCTCTTCTTATATTATCAGCTTCAGCAAATGAATAATTAGCCATCTTAACAAGTACCTGCATTATTTGTTCTTGATAAATCATAATACCATACGTATCTTCTAAAATACTCTTTAATGATTCATCAGGATATTCTACTTTTTCTTTACCATTCTTTCTAGCAATAAACGTATCTATATTTTGCATTGGTCCTGGTCTAAATAATGCAACAGCAGCAACCAACTCACTAAAATTATCTGGTTTTAACTTACTTAAGAAGTTCTTCATACCAGAACTTTCATATTGAAATATTCCCTCAGTATCTACACTCTTAAATACATTTATAGTTTCTTTATCATCTAATGGTATATCTGCTAAACTTATCTTCTTACCAGTTTCTTCTTCAATCAATTCTAAAACATTTTGGATTATAGTAAGATTTCTAAGAGCTAAGAAATCCATTTTTAATAATCCTAAATCTTCTAAATATTCCATAGTTACACCAGTAAGTAACTCACCTGCATTATTACATACAGGTATTACATCATCTAAACATACTGAAGATATAACTACTCCAGCAGCATGTGTACTTATATGTCTTTTCAAACCTTCTAATTTAAAACTAACTTGATATACTCTCTTTATATCCTTATTAGTAGTAACAAATTCATTAACAAATTTATTACTTAAATTCTCTTTTAAACTTAACTTAGGATCTAATAAATTACTTAATCTATCTATTAAATTAGTATCTACATTTAATGCTTTACCAACATCTCTAATAACTTGTCTAGCACCCAAAGTTCCAAATGTCATTATATTGGCAACATTATTAACTCCATATCTCTCTTTAACATAGTTAATAACTTGATCTCTTTTAGTATATTCAAAGTCTATATCTATATCTGGCATTGTTATTCTATCTGGATTTAAAAATCTTTCAAATAATAAATCATATTCTATTGGATCTACATTAGTAATTCCTAAACAATAACTTACTAACGAACCAGCTGCAGAACCTCTACCAGGACCAACTAATATATTATTTTTCTTAGCAAATTTAACATAATCATAAACTATTAAGAAATAATCAACAAATCCCATACTATTAATTACATTAAGTTCCATTAATAGTCTTTCACTATATTCTTTAGTTACATTACCATCTAACCTCTTAGTTAAACCTTTCTTACATAAAGTACATAAATATTGATAAGAATCTTCTATATTAGAATCATAATGAGGTATATACTTACCATCTTTAGGTATTTCTAAATTAATAAAATTACTAAATACTAAAGTAGTATCACTATCTTCTTTACTAATATCTCTATCTAAATAAGCATCACTAAATTCTTGTAAATCTATTTCTTCTGCTTCAATACTTCTTAGTATTTTCATATATTTAACAACTTCAAAACTAAATGTACATACTTCATTTATATAAACACACTTATTAT
>JAZOOK010000037.1:0-11522 GCA_045654965.1 Candidatus Coprovivens sp.
GTAATTAATATATTTTAACAATAAGTTTTAACTTTTATTTAAACTTTTTTGTTAAATAGTAGTAATATTATATAATATAAATATATAAAATTATGATATTTAAAAATGGTAAATTAATTTTACAGGTCCAAAAACAAGTAATAGAAACTATTAATGGTACAGCTATTACTAAAAATATTGGAGCTATATACCGAGGTGGACAACTTGTCTGGCGTACTATTTATAATGCTGTGAAAAGCTGTTTTGGTAGTGGCACTTGGCTAGGAGAAAAACTTTGGTTAGGAGATGATTTATGGAAAAACAATTAATCTATATAAACAATGGCAATTTATGAAGGCTATGATCAGCTAAATTCAATTACTGATTTAAATGTTTCTTGGGAAGGCAAATCAGGAAAAGAAGTAGAAGATTTTATTAGTAGACGTTTAGAATCTTCTGTATCTAATTTTGTCTTCGATCAATCGAGTAGTGCCTTAATAGGTTATAATGCGGAAGGTGCAGAAGTATGTTCCACTACAGTTATTAACTCTACTCCTGTATATGTTCCAAAACTTGAAATCGTAAGTCTTAGAATTAACTCTAATAATAACGATATAAAAAACGGAGAGAATATTAACTTAAATCAACCTTCCATTGTTAAATTTGAAGTTGGTATTAAATTCACAATTGAATACGAAGTTTTAGGAAAGTATTATTACAGTACTACTCCTCAATCAATTAAATTTGATTTAGGTGGATAGTCTATAACTAAAACTAGAGTTATACCAAATTCTCAAACTAATTTAGATGCAATTCAATATATAGACATAACTGATTTATTTAATATAGGAGTATCTAAAGGAACTTTAACTGCATCATGTGCTATCGCTGATCAAGAAGTTAGTTCTTCATACGCAGGATATCTTAATATTAAAAAGATTACACTTTCTTATAATGGTAAAGGATATGTAGAAGGAACTACTGCATCATTCACTGTTTCTGGAATAACTGCTTCAGAAGTTTCAGAATATCGTTTGTTATATTTTGATGGAAATAATGGTAATCCTCAGTATGTAGATTTAGAATTTCAAAATAAAGTAGATATTACTGAACTACCTGCTGGAGCACATCAATTCTATGCTAGAATAGAATATAGAACTAATTCAGAACAATTCTATTCTAATTGGTTACAAACTAATTTAATTATAGATTGTAATAATATTAAAGGTGATGCAGTAGCTGTTATTAACAGTGTTCCTACAGAAATTAATAACTGTTCTAATGCTTTATTATATAAGATTTGTTATGCTCCTGGAACAAATGGAGGAGACATTGTAATCAATTCTTATATTAGTGAAGATTACGATGACTTCGATGATATGTCTAGTTTAACTCCATTTAATTCTACAACACTTGCTTTAATGAGTGGAGATAAAGCAGGTGAACGCGAGTTCTATTCATATTTTGAATTAGAGACTGTATCTAATACTGATGCTAGATTTATAGGATTTACAATTAATGATGAAGTAGTTTATAGTTACTATGGAGATGGCTCAGTAGTGTCTAAATATTTTACTATAAATATTATAGAAAATCCTTATAATATAGATAATGCTTTTAATCATGTTCCTGGTGCTATTTTAGACTATAGTCAAATAAATGGATCTGGATCAAATGTGTTTAAAGACGATTTAATCCAATTACAACCTGGAGATGGTTGGGGTATTGACGGTAAGTATACAGCTTTTACAGTTTCTGCTTCAAATCAAACTTTATATAAAAATCCTATTGATTTTAGTTCTTACTTAAATGGAGGATTTACATTTGAATTCTTACTTAGAACTTATAATGTAAATGCTGATGATTACGTTTTACGTATTGGCAATTTGTTAGTGGGTCCTGGTTATGTTAGAGTATATGAAGATCCTGATGAAAATGGTGAATATGCTCTTGATGGAGTTTTTATTAATAGTAAAGCAGATTTTCAGAAAGACGCAGTTACTCATATTTTAATAACTTACGAAAAAGAGTATCTTCCTAGAACTTATATGAATACTTATAATCGTCTGTTAAATAATGGTACTGCTAACTATCAAACATCATCTGATGTAACTCCATATAATGTTTTAAAAATCTATATTAATGGAGTTATAAATCGTGAAATTCAATTAGCTGAATCACAATTAAAACAAAACGGAACAGACTTTAAATTGCAAATTTATCCAACATCAAGTGATGTTAAATTCTACGGATTAAGAACTTATAATTATGCATTTAATTATAATGAAATTCAAAAGAATCGTATATCATCATTATTGGATTCTGATGAGAAAAAATCATATTACGATAAAAATGACATCTTAGATGAAAATGGAAAAATCTCTTTAAAGAAGTGTTTTAATAAATACAATGTGTTGGTTTATGCAATCCCTACTGAGGAAGCTCCTCTATATTATGGTAATAAAGAAACCGCAGGTGACGAAAAATCTAATGCTACTGTATTAATCCATTATGCGGATCCAGATTTAGCGGATTACAATGGTAGAATGTGGGATGGTAAATATAAAGCACAAGGTTCTTCTGCTAAGAAGTATTTGATACATAATTGTCAATATAATATTAAAAAGGGTAAATTCTTATCAGAAGCTGCTATAGCACATAATGCTACAGTAGAAGAAGGATCAGAAACTTACATAACTCCTACAAATTATTACGTAATGCCTAATTCAACTATTAAGGCTAAGAAATTTGTAGGTAAAGTTAATTACGCATCATCAATGCAAACGCATAAACAAGGAGCTTGTGATGCTTATGATGGAGCTTATAAACATATTTTCCCTGATAAAAACGATACTGTATTCCCATTAGGAGGACGTAAAACTTGTTTGGAAAACGAATTCTTATATTTCTATTACAATTTAACTCCTGAACAATCTTTGGATACTATTACTATTCAAGATACCTTAGATTCTGCAGAGTTTTTAGGATTCCAAACTTGGGGTTCAGCTAAAGCAGACGATCCTACTTATGGTTATGATGGAGATAAAACTCCTGAATATATATTACTGGAAGGAGCTGATAATGGTAACGCAGGTGCTAATTTCAAAGTTCCATGGGCGGCTTTCCAAACTTATAATAGTGATAAGGATTCTTTAACTGATATTGTTCAACAAACTAAAAAAATAACTAAAAATACTAGTATAGAAGAAGGTCGATATACTAAAGGATTATTAATTAGCGATGAAACTATTAAATATGGATCAAGTAATGATCCGTTAGACGTTGATTATGGTGCTACAGAAGGATCTGCTTTTAACGAAGATACTGAAAACTTAGTATATGAATTTGAAAAAGCAGTAGAATTAAATTCACTTCCTTATTTTGTGGAATTTTATAATGCAATGTATCAATACGACTTTACTAGTTTAGTATCATCGGCTTCGGTTGGCATTAAGGATACTTTTGACGTTTCTAATACTTATGGTGCCACTAATAGTAAAATATATATATCATCTTCTACTATATCTGTAATTAACTCTAAAGATAATACTGATAGTAGTGTTACTATTGCTAATCGTTTTGATGTATTTAGATGGGATGTTATTAGAAGTAAATGGGTTCCTGCAGGATTACATTATAGTGATGAAGCTGGAAGTACTTGGGAAACATTTAACTTGGTAACTGAATATAAGGATTATGTAAATCGAGATCTTTATAAAAAGTATGAAGGTAACTCATCATTAATTAACATAAACAATTTCGGAAAAACTATTAATGATGTTAATACTTTAAATAGCTATGTATTACCAGCTATGAAAAATATGTTCATGTGTGCTTGTGAAGAATATACAGACATAGATGATATAGCTTTTCATCAAGCTATGATTAGAGTATTATCAGGAACTGATAACCGTGCTAAGAATACTTATTTTCAAATTATTGGAAAAATCTATGAAGACGGAGTTAAAACGGATAAAGGTGATTATAAAATTCGCTTAATGCAAGATGACCTTGACACAATTTTTGCTACTGATAATAACGGACAACAAAATAAACCTTATTATTTATTAGAGCCTGCTTTCAATAAAGCTACTGAAAGTAAATGGGGAGATAGTCACAGCTCATTCTTTTATCCTTTTGATTTATGTTATATAGATAAAATCAATTTATATACTGGATATATTATTAATTATTTGTTAGGCGCTGGTGGTGTCGAAACTACTACAACTAATTTGTATAAACATTTCTTACGTATTCAAAAATATTTCCCAGCCGTAGCATACAATCATACAGCAGAAATATTTTATGAATTAGCTCAAACAATTTATCAAGAAGGATCTAAAATGTATGAAAATGGTGATTTCCAAGAGTTATTAAATAAGTATGTTAATAATAGCGTTAAAAACCCATTGTCATTAAGTCATGGATCTTCTTATGAAGGTGAAGTACAGTTCTTAAAAGATAGATTATTATTATTAGCAACTTTAACTAATCAGGGATCTGGTCTTCAAACAAGTAATCAAACACTTGTAAATAAAGGAACTGGTGGTGATGACGAATTCTTAACATTAACTGGAAATGCTAAATATATTAATTATTTCTATCCAAATTATATAACTGCTACTAATTATAACTTATTATTATCGGATGCTAATACAATCGCAACTTTAAGTTATGACAACTTATTGGATAATACTTATTTGTTCCCAAGTACTTATGACAATACACTTACAGGATCAATTTCTGTTCCTAATGTTATGTATCCTATTGAACTTTCTGGTACTGTGTTGACTGGAACTAGTATTAGTAACTCAGATCAATATAAGTATATAGAAATAACTTCAGGACTTGCTTATTTAGGAAGTTTAGTATCATTCCCTAATGCAGCTTATGTAATAATTGATGGTGTTAAGACTGGCTATTCTATTAATACTGCAGAAATTAAAATATATGACTTCTTACCAGTTATTGAAGAATTGATATTAACTAATGTATCTTTTAACAATACGGTATTAGATTTTAGAAACTGTAATCGTTTACGTAAATTAGATTTAAGTGGATGTTCTAAGATTTCTTCTGTGATCTTCCCAGAAGGAAGAAGTTTATCGGAGGTTATTTTACCTTCATGCATTAAATCTATTTCAATTTTAAATAATCCTAATCTTAGTGAAGTATCATTTGAAAATGGAACTAAATTAACTAATTTAACTATTAATTGCTCAGGAATTAGTTCTGAGTTTGATGTGACTAGTTTAATTAGAACTTATTTTGATTTTTCTAATGCAGAATTATTAAAATTAACTGGAGGTCATAATCTTGATTTAGATGTTATTACTTCAATTTCAACGTTGGGATCTAAAGCTAATTTGATCGGAACTTATACTATATTAAATGAAGATGGAAATTCTGCTGATATTAGTTACCAATTAAAGAAAGACTTAGTTAACTCTTTTGGAGATATTGATTCTTTAACTAATCCTGTTCATTTTGTTTATACATCATCTCCTTTGAATAAATCATATGCAGTATATGAAGAAATTATATATGGTTGTCGTTATGTTGAAGGATCAGATAATACATTCTATCCTTTTGACAACATATATTTTACAAAAGGTAATGATGTAATGATAAAAGATGGAATTTTAGATATAACTTATAGTTTGGATAGTAAAGCTCCTGCAATTATAGATTCATCTACTGGAGCTGTTGTAGTTACAGGTAATTCTACAACAGAATATAATTATTAGGTAGTAGTTAAAAGTAAAGAAGCTGGCTCTATCACTATATCAGGAGACATTTACTTTGGTTATAGAGAACCTGAAATAGGAGATTATGCTTATGCTGATGGAACTTTCTCAAAAACTTTCATTAAGAGTAAAACTTTAGTAGGTATGGTTTTTGCGAAAAAAACTAATGAAGAGGATACTTCTCAATTAAAGTTACTTATTTTAGGAAAAGACACTGTTAATGGTATATGTGGTCCTGACTATTATACTTATAATAATAATGGTAGCTTCGACACAGAAAAAACAGGAGGATACAATCAAAGCAAAGTATATGAATTATTAACTAGTTTATTTTATCCGGACTTATCTACATCTTCTCCTCCATTAACAATGGAAGGTGATGGTTATAGTGGGCCTTATAAGGTAGTGGTACCTATAGGAGTTCCTGATGATAAGATAACATCTGAAACAGCAATTAATACATATCCAAACAGATTAGGAAAAACTAATACCAATATCTATAAAACCATAGCAAACCAACATTTAACTACTTTAGCTCAAAATGATACTAGTGATTTCTTTGTATTTATGAGAACTAACAATAATTATATGAATGGAGCTTACGAAGTACTAGATTTAACTATAGAAGACTTTAATAACATTTGTGACTATTTTAATACTAGATTAAGCACTTATGCTCCTATCGGTTCTGCTGCACAAGGATCTTTAACTAATAGTAGTTATGCACAATTATTATATCCTGCTTTTTATCATGCATGTTTATATGTTCCTACAATTAATTCGAAGGAATCTTTATATTCAGGATATAAGAAAGGTAATTGGTATATTCCTTCTGTAGATGAAGTTAGAATATTAATAGCACATCGAATTATAAGTACGACTTCTTCATCGAATGCTAGTTAGTCAGCATAGGATTGGAATTCTATAACTTATAATGGAAAAGGTATATTTACTGACTCTAATAAAGGTAGATTTGTAGGATTTTTAAATAGTTTAGGAAGTACTACATACTCATATATGACTAGTGATGTTGCAAATAGTCCTGGAGGAAATATTATTTATGGTAAAACTTCGTAGTATTATACTAATACAACGTATAAATGGTTTGGTTGTTATTCTTGGAGTGCAGTTTCTATGGAGGGTTATATCTACACTAAGGAGGATCATCAAAACTGTAGAAGAGATTTAGCGTATACAATGCCTTTATGTTGTGAAATTATTATACCTAAAGAATCATGAAAAATATAATATTAAAATCTAAAAAACGCTATAGTATTCAAGATTTTAGTTTAGATACTATAGTTAGAAATGATGATTTATTATCAGAATTAGAAATGGCTACTTTACCTGAAACGATGCAAAGAATTTTAGGTAATCCTGCTTCTCATTTATATTTACCTATTTTATTGAAAAAAATTGAATAGTATGATAAATCTCATCATGTAAATGCCTTTATTTATGAAGGCAATGAATATTGGTTAGATAAAGCAACTAGAGTCGGGTTAATGCATTTAGTCAATTGTAGTGATGATTATATTGAACTAATATTAGAAAATAATGTAATATAGTTATCAGTAGAAAAAGCTAGACATTTTTTAATAGAATTAGAAAAATATGCTAGTAAATGTTATTTACAGACTTAGAAACATTTACAAATTGCTAAAGATCTAAACAATTCAGAAGATATACTTAATTATGATTATACTTCTGGTTATCCAGAAAAAATAATATTAGAATGAATAGTATATTAGATTCTATTTCAACAGGAGATCTCTAGGTACCACAAATACCTAGAGATACCTCTGTTAAAAAAGATTCAATTATTGATTTATTAAATAATTCTGAAATAGAACTTACTACATGCCATAAAACTGCTGATAAACTAGAAAATATAAATACTGGTTTTGGTAATAATAACGAATTACATTATGAAGATTAGTGTTCTGAACCAGAATTAAAGAAACCTTTATATAAAGAAAATTATTTTTCAGAGTTTGAAACAAAAGAAGAAAAAGCTGCTGCAAGACATGCTTTAGGTCTTTATAATGCTGAAGATGTTATGGATATGACATTATTAACAGCTAAAGATCCTGTTTCTACAAACGATGAATTACAAAAAGCAGTAATTAAATCTTTATTTAAAAAAGATGAATTTTTTTCTCCAACAGTTCTATTTAAATCTGTATATAATGCAGAAGGAGTTTCTTTAGAATCTAAAATGTTACTTATAGATAAAGATTTAGAATCTATACACCAAAATATGTTAAGTTTTGAAAAAATTGGGGAAATTAAAAATTAATATAAATTAATATAAATAATATGGCGATAATTAAAGGTTTTATAAAAAATTAGTTGGATACTTTACTACCTATTACCCGTGCTGAATTAGTTTTAGATAAGGGTGGATCTATAGCTTTTCATTCTCCTGATTTTGTGGTTAATGAATAGAATGGATATGGTTTAATTTCTTATACGGATTTAAAAGCTATTCAAGATACGTTATCTGGTACAGAAAATGCTGGTATACTTACTGTATTGCAAAATTAGTTAACGTCTATTAATAAAGGATTAAAAATTGGAGATCAATCTTTAAATTTTTATAAAGGCAATGAAGCAATTGAAACTACTATTACATCTTCAAATCCAAATGTACTTCAAATAACACTTAAAAACCAGGAAGAAGGTAAGCAAGATTTAGAATTTAATATTAGAACTATTCATAATAAAGATTTAACTTTAAAGGAAGAAAATAAAATTATTAAATCTATTGAAGTAGATACCTATGGAAGAGTTACAGATGCAACTCAAGATGTTATATATGATTCAGAATTACCACAGACATTAAGTGGTAAAACATTAAATAATTGTACAACTACTGCAGTTGGTGATTCTGAGAATGCTTTAGTAAATAAACGTTATGTTGATGATAGATTTGATAGGGCGAATCAAGTTGCAACAGGTGCTTTAATTTTTGGTGGAACTATTAGTAATCAAGCTAATGCTAACGATAAACTAACTGTAAGTGATAACAAATATAAATATTATAAAGTCACTGCTACTAAATCTTTTACACTTAATTCTGATCAAACCTCCGAGGGTAATAACCCAACAGTTAAATTAGGAGATACTTTAATAATAACAGATCAACAAAAATATATACATATTCCTTCAGGCGATGATGTAGCTATGATTTCTGTGGGAGGGGGAGACGAAACAAGTGTAAGTTCGCCTATAATTCAGTCATTATCATTTTCTCCGCAGTTTCATGTATTGTGTGATGGAGCCAATGCTAGTATTAGTATTCCTACAGTTACTTCTGGAACATCTAATGTGTCTTTTAAGCCAAGTACTGAGTTGTATAAATTAGGAACATTAACTATAGATAATAATCCATATACATTAGAAATTCCTCCTTATTCTGAATATTCATTAGAATTAGAATCAAATCAATTAAAGTTTAAAAAAGATAAAACTACATCAAACACTATTACATTTGGTGGATAGGGAATTTCTGTTACTGGTAAGGATAATAGTATTAATATCAATCCTAATGTAGATGGTACGTATATCTCTATTTTAGATGGAATAATTTCAGCTGTAATTGCTGATCCAGAAAACAACAAGACGAATGGGTTAGTTAATTATGATTTACTAGAAACTCTTGCGACTAATATATATACACAGTTTTCTCAATTTGAAAAAATTGAAAATCCGTTAACTGATAAGACAAAGAAGTACTATTACGGATCAGATGATTTAAAAGCAGCAATTAATATAGATTGATTATGGCGAATAAAGTATTTTTAAAAGATAATGATGGGAATGCTATTATGCCCATTACTAGAGCTGAATTAGTAGTGGATTCTTAGGGCCAATAGGCATTACATTCGGCTAAATTTGTGGCATCCACAGAAATGCCAGGTTTACTATCCGCAGAAGATAAGGAAAAAATTGATAATATAGCAACTACTTATTCTCTTTCAGGAGGTTTAAGTTCTAATAATACTTATACAACAACTTTAACTGCATCGGAACATACAACATCTGCAATTATTCCTGCTATGGTGGAGGCTTCGTCATCTAATAATGGAAAAGCAGGTCTAGTTCCAGCGCCTGCTAAAGGAGATCAAAATAAAGTATTAAGCGGCGGTGGTTCATGGATTACTGGAAGTGATATTATAAATTCTCTTAGCGAAGGAACAACTAATGCAACTCGAGATGATTATATAATTGCGCAATACGCAAAAGGTGGAACAACTACAAAAACTTACCATAGAAGAAAATTATCTAATATATTTGCTGCTTTAAATACTTCAGATATTACTACTGCTCTTGGATATACTCCGTATAATAGTACTAATCCAAATAAATATATAACTTCGTCTGGATCAATTACAGGCAATGCGGCTACTGCAACAACTGCCACTAATTTAGCATCTGCTCCTTCATTAGCAACATCTGGTACTACGCAAATAACAGTTACTGCCGGTGGTAAAACATCTAGTGCATTTACTGTACCTTATGCAACTAGTGCTGGATCTGCAACAACAGCGACAAATGCTAATAATGTGTATATTAATACATCTGACACAAATTCTTCTTATCCAGTTCCTTTTGTGACTAGTACTGGTACTGGAAATAAAGCTTTGTATATAGATAGTCAAACAGGTACCTATGGTATTCGTTATAATCCTAATACTAATGCTTTATATTCTAGTGGAGGATTTTATGAAAGTTCTGATAATAAACTAAAGAATTATAAAAAAGATATTGAAGTTGATTTAAAAAAATTATCAAAATTACCTAAAAAATATTTTACATGGAAATCAGATACCAATGATACATTGAATATAGGTACATCTGCACAAGAAGTTCAAAAATTATACCCAGAATTAGTTACAGATTCTGGAGATTTTTTAGCTGTAGATTATGCTAAACTATCTGTAATTGCTTTAGCGGCTATCGATAAATTATACGAAGAAAATCAAAAATTAAAAGAAAGATTAACTATTTTAGAAACTAAATTAAATTAATTATGATTAATGATTCTATAGTCATGGGGGGAAATAGTGGCGGTGGAAGTAGTGGAAGTGGTGGAACTACTACAACTCGCACTAATAAAATTAGCACAGTAGAAAGTTTAATGAAAAAGACTTGTTGGATATGGGGAGGTAATAAAACAACCACTGAACTTGCTAATTTATTTGGAAGTAGTTATAGATGTCCTAAAAAAAGTGATATTTTATCTTCAACTTATAATAAACGCACTGTAGCTAATATAACTAAAACAATGGATAATACTAAATTAGTAATGTTAGATGATATTTCTACAACCAAACCTACTTTAGAAGTAGGTTTTAAAGCTAATTCAAATTTAAATACTTATGTTCGTAATTTTACTTTTGATTTATTTTTAAGTAATTCTTCTACAAGCACTACAAGTGTTAGAGATTTAGTTTGGAATAAAGCTATTGAAAATGTTAATAAAGGTGATGTTGAATCTTATAATTTTACTATTACTTTATCTGATTTAAATACATGGGAAAATCCATTTAGTAGAGATGCTTATGTATGTTGTAAAATAGTAAGTGATTGGACATATAATAGATAGATTTATTTTAGTGTATTAGATAGTAATGATAACGTAATAGTTAGTGAAACTTATATTACTACTAGTAAAACAGGCTGTACTGGTAATTTTAAAATTAAATGGAGAGAATTAATAGCTAATAACTATAAACTTCGAGTAGAATTTAAACCTGATTAATATATTTGGAAATTTTAAAATTATTAATA
>JAZOOK010000038.1:0-2178 GCA_045654965.1 Candidatus Coprovivens sp.
GAATTATTAGAATTAGATAGAGCTACTAAAAAATTTCTACAGTCAAAAACAAGTACAATATCTGGAATAAAAGAAGTAGAGAAAACTATAAAGCAAAATATAGAAAATAAATTAGATGAGTTTGATTTAAGTAAACAAGAAATAGAAACCTTATATAATTTTTTTGAGGATGAGGATTTTGCTTACATAAGAAAATATATTGATCCATCTGATTTATGGGTATTTATTGAAAATGCTAAGCAAGGAAATATGTATGTAGATGACTGGATTAAGAATATAGAAGATTATATAGGTTCAGAAGCTTTTGGTAGAGATGAAGATTTACGAGATAGATTAGTAAATATTTATAATAAAGCTATGGGCTTTAATGCTTTACTATAAACAATTTACACCTTATGAATTAAAACCAGTAGGAAAGAGGAGAGTGTATGATAATAATATCTATTCATTTGATATTGAAACAACTTCTTATATAATACATAATAATAAAGTTTATAATAATCTATTTTATGAAACTTTATCAGATAAAGAACAGCATGACTGTTTAAAGCAATCTTGTATGTATATATGGATGTTTAGTATTAATGATATAGTTTACTATGGTAGAACTTGGGATGAATTTAGGGAGTTTTTAAAAATTCTAGACACTTACTGTCCTCATAGAAAAATTGTATTTGTACATAATTTATCTTTTGAGTTCCAGTTCTTATATAGTAATTTTAAACAAGAAAATGTATTTGCTAGAGTATCACATAAAGTAATGAAGAGTGAGTTTAGTAATTATAATATAGAGTTAAGATGTAGTTTATTCATGAGTAATTGCTCATTAGAAAAACTACCTAAAACTTTTAATTTACCTATTGAAAAATTAGTAGGAAATTTAGATTATAATAAATTAAGACACTCTGAAACTATTTTAACAGATAAAGAGCTTTCTTATTGTGAACATGACTGTTTAGTTATTTACTATTATATTTTAATGGAATTAAAAATATACGAAACAGTAAATAAAATACCAGTTACTAGTACAGGACATGTTAGAAGAGAGTTATTTGATATTACTATGAAAAATTATAAATATAAAAGAAAAGTAAGAAATGCAATTAATACTGATCCTCATATTTATAATTTATTAGTAGCATCCTTTCAAGGTGGTTATACTCATGCTAACTGGATTTATACTGATTCTCTATTAGCTAATGTAGATTCTTATGATGAAACATCAGCTTATCCTTATGTAATGGTTACTCATAAATTTCCTAGTAGGGAATTTAAGAGATGTTACATAAAATCAGTTAATCAGATGTATAAATCATTTGCTTATCTTTTAGTAGTAAACTTTAAAAATGTTAAAAGTAAATATTACAATAATTTTATATCAGCTAGTAAATGTATGAATTTAAGAGGGGCAAAATATGATAATGGAAGAATAATTGAAGCTGAATCATTTTCAATGGTTATAACTGATATAGATTTTTATTTATATCTAGACAGTTATAATTTTGAATATGAAATAGTAGAAAGTTATTATTCTAAATATGATTATCTTCCTATTGACTTTATTAAATTTATTCTTGAAAAATATGTAGTAAAGACTGAATTTAAAGGAGTAGAGGGTAAGGAAGTAGAGTATAATCTGGAGAAACAAAAATTTAACAGTCTTTATGGTATGAGTGTTACTAATATGATAAAAGATGAAGTTAAGTTTTTGGATGATCATTGGACTGAAGAAGAATTAACAAACGAGGAAATTATAAAGAAGTTAGAAAACGAAAAGAAGAAAGCTTTTTTATCATTTGCTTATGGAGTATGGGTAACAGCTCATGCTAGAAATAATTTACTTAGAAGAGTTATTGATTTAGATAAATATGTAGTTTACTGTGATACTGATTCATGTAAATTAATTCAAGGTTATGATAAAAAAGTATTTGAAAATTATAATAAAAGTGTAGAACTAAGAATTGAAGAAGTAGCTAAGAAATTAAATATACCAGTAGAGAATTATAAACCTAAAGATAAAAAAGGAAATGAACATTTATTAGGAGTGTTTGAGTGTGAAACTATAGGAGATCATAGATATACTTATGATGAATTTATTACTCAAGGAGCAAAAAAGTATGCTTATAAACTTGATAATGAAATTCATATAACAGTAGCTGGAGTTGCTAAAAGTGGAGC
>JAZOOK010000039.1:0-4018 GCA_045654965.1 Candidatus Coprovivens sp.
CAAGGTTTAGAAGCTTCAATAGGTCCCATAAACATTTCATATAATCTTAAAGTATCAGCACCATATTCATTAGCTATATCTTTAGGATCTATAGCAAATTCCGGATATCTTTTACCCATCTTAATACCATTTTCACCTAATATCATACCTTGATGTACTAACTTCTTAAATGGTTCTTTTACTGGAGATAATCCTTTATCATATAAGTAATTATTCCATATTCTAGAATACATTAAGTGTCCTACAGCATGTTCTGGTCCCCCCATATATAAATCAACAGGTAACCAATGTTCTGCTAACTTTTTATCACAGAATGTTTCTTCATTAGTAGGATCAATATATCTTAAGAAATACCAACTAGATCCAGCAGAACCAGGCATAGTAGATGTTTCTCTTACACCTTTCTTGCCATCTTTAGTAGTATATTCTTTCCATTCAGTAGCATTTTCTAATGGAGCTTTACCATTATGTCCTTGATAATCATCTAATTCAGGTAATACTAATGGTAATTCTTCATCATCTAAAATCATATCAGTACCATCTTCTAAATGTACTATAGGAACAGGTTCTCCCCAATATCTTTGTCTAGCAAATATCCATTCTCTAAACTTATAATTAACTTTCTTAGAACCAATACCTCTTTCTTCTAACCAAGCAATCATCTTTTCAATAGCTTCTTCTTTATCTAAACCATCTAAGAAACCAGAGTTAACATGAATACCATCTTGTGTATAAGCTTCTTTAGTTATGTCTCCACCTTTTAATACTTCTATAATAGGAATATTAAATTTCTTAGCGAATTCATAATCTCTTTCATCGTGTGCAGGAACTGCCATAATAGCACCTGTACCATAACTAGCTAATACATAATCACTAATATAAATAGGTATTTTTGTATCATTTACTGGATTAATAGCATAAGCACCAATAAATACACCAGTCTTATCTTTATTTAATTCAGTTCTTTCTAAATCACTCTTAGAAGCACAAGCTCTTTTATAAGCAGCAACTTCTTCTTTCTTATCTTCACTAGTAATTTCGTCTACAAATTCATGTTCTGGAGCTAATACACAGTAAGTAGCGCCAAATAAAGTATCGCATCTTGTAGTAAATACTGTGAATTCTTTATCAAATCCATCTACTTTAAATGTAACATGAGCACCTATAGATTTACCAATCCAGTTACGTTGCATTTCTTTAGTAGATTCAGGCCAATCAATTTCTTCTAAACCTTCTAATAATCTTTCCGCAAATGCAGCTTGATCAATACATAATTGCTTCATGTTCTTTCTTACTACTGGGAATCCACCACGTTCAGATTTTCCATCAATTACTTCATCATTAGATAAAACTGTACCTAATTCTTCACACCAGTTAACTGGCATATCTACATATTTAGCATATCCGTCATTATATAATTGTTTAAATATCCATTGAGTCCATTTATAAAACTTAGGATCACTAGTAGCAACCATCTTTGACCAATCATAATCAAATCCTAAACTATTTAATTGTTCACTAAAATATTTAATATTTTGTTCAGTAAATCCATTAGGATGATTGCCAGTTTGTACTGCATATTGTTCTGCAGGTAATCCAAATGAATCATATCCCATAGGATGTAATACATTAAATCCTTGCATTCTCTTCATTCTTGATACGATATCAGTAGCAGTATAACCTTCTACGTGTCCTGCATGTAATGCTACTTCACTTGGATAAGGAAACATATCAAGTACATAATATTTAGGTTTACTAAAATCCCAAACATCAGTTTTAAAAGTATTATTTTCTTGCCAATACTTTTGCCATTTCTTTTCTATTTCATTAAATTTATATTCCATTATTTCTTACCCCATTTCTTTTGTAACTTCTTTCCATAAGCGAAATAAAGTCCAAAAATTAATATTAACATTATTACAAAACCAATTACTAACTTTAATGTAGTAATAACTGGTATTAAATCAATTACTGTAAAAGTAAAAGATACTATAAACGCATTAATTATAGCAACTCCATTTAATGCACTCTTATAATTCATTTGTTTCTTATTTAATTCAAACTTCTTAGTTAATAATACTAATTCAGAAATCTTAGTATATTTTTCTTTTTTGAGCATATCATCAAAAATAAAATAATAAACTAAGTATACAACAACAAATATTAATGCGAACATTATTAAACTAAATCCCATATAATCTCTCCTAACAAAAAAAAGACATATTCATCATAAGGACGAATATGTCGTGGTACCACCTTAATTCCTAATATATTTCTATACTAGCTTAAATAATTTATAAAGGAATCACCCTATCACTCCAAAAGCAAGTTCATATACTTCCAAAACTAGTTCACACCATCCACTAGCTCTCTTTATTCTTCTATATATTACTACTCTTTTTTCATCGCTTTAAAGTATTATAAAATACTTAGTTTTTAAAATCAATATATTTTTATCTAGTTCTTCCTCTAGTTGCAGGTGTATAAGTTGCACCTATTTCAGAAGCAAATTCTTGCATTTCTTGATCATATTCTGCTTGATTATAGAAACCTATATCTTTTAAATATCCAAAATATGTAACAGCTGCATCCATTTTTCTTTTTTTAGCTTCATCTGCAGTAATTCTATTATCTTTTAATAATGTATCAGCAGTTTTAATTCTAGCTTTAAACATTTCTTCTTTCATAGCTCCGCCAGTTGATAAACGAAGTCCCATTGTTGTACCTTTTACTACACCAAATTTTCTTCTTCTATTTTCACCTGAAAATTTCCAGTTAAAAAATGCACCAACTATTTTTGAAGTTAATCCTTCACCACCAGAATGGTTATTACCTACTGGTGTATGTGGCGGCGGTCCTCCATGCCATCTTCCAGGTCCACCAAATCCTCTTGGTCCCCCAAAACCTCTTGGACCTCCAAAACCTCTTGGTCCACCAGGAAATCCACCTCTAGGTCCTCCACCATATGGTCCTCCACCGTGTGGTCCCATAAAATCATCCCCTAACTAATTGTCATTATTATAATCTTTTTCTTATTTTTGTGCAACTATTGCTATATTTGAGCAACATACTCTAACAACTTCATAAACATATTAACAAATACTTTATCAAGTCCACGTTTTTGCATTCTCTTTATTTCTAATCTTTTTCTTTCAATAGATAAGTTAGAGAACATAATTCTTCCAATTTGTTCTTTTAATAAAGTCTTTATTTGTAAATCAGAAATAATTGAATCAATATCTTCATTAATCAATCTAACTGCATCTATCTCTATATCTTTACCTTTACAATTAATAGTTAACTGTTTAGTAGTAGGTACATCTGGTACTTCTACAATAAAGTCAGTATCATCTACATATGTAGTTGGTTCTACTTTATCATTATCAATATACACTATAACATCATTAGCTTCTCTAGTATTTCTAAATCTAATACGGTATGTTCTCTTAGCAGGAACTATACCTGTCTTACCTTCTACTGGTCTAATAATTAATGTATAGTTATTGCTCATATAGTTATAATCTATTCTAGTTAATAAGTAATAACCTTCTTCATGAAGATTACTAAATCCATCATCTTCATATAAATTATATTGATTACTCTTACCAGGGAATACATGTACTTCCATAGTACTAGGTGAATTAGTAACATTTAAATTCTTTTCTAAATCAGCCATACATACTATAGAACCATCTCTAGCAAATACTGGATAATCTTCATCCTTATAGAATAATATATATCTCTTATTACCTAAATATTTCTTACCAGTTTTAAAATCATACCAAGTACCTTCAGGTAAGAATATCTTTTCAATAGATCTATCCATTACTTCATCTTTTGGTCTAGTAATAGGAGCTACAAATAACTCTGTACCATAAAAATATTCATTTCTATAATCTATCTCATCATATATCTCTGGATATTGATAATATAATGGTTGTATTAATGGTAAACCAACCTTATGATACTTATAAGCTTCACTATATAAATAAGGTATTAATCTATGTCTTAATTGACA
>JAZOOK010000040.1:0-5570 GCA_045654965.1 Candidatus Coprovivens sp.
ACATTTACAGCATCTCAAGGATTATTATTAATGATTCCTAATATGTATAAAATGGCAGGTGAATGTTTACCTGCAGTAATACATGTTGCTGCTAGAACATTAGCTACACATGCATTATCAATATTTGGAGATCATTCAGACGTATATGCTACAAGAGGTACAGGATTCTGTATGCTAGCTTCTACTAATGTAGAACAAGCTAACCATATGGCTGCAGTAGCACATTTAAGTGCAATAAAAGGAAGTTTACCTTTTGTACATTTCTTTGATGGATTTAGAACTAGTCATGAAGTAAATAAAGTAAAAGAATTACAAGATGAAGATCTAATTAAATTAGTAGATTTTGATAAAGTAAATGAATTTAAAAAGAAAATGTTAAATGTAGATTCTGGTATACAAAAAGGTATGGCAGAAAATGAAGATATTTACTTCCAATCTGTTGAAGCAAGAAATGAACTATATAATGTAATGCCTGATATAGTTAATACATATATGGAAGAAGTAAATAAATTAACTGGTAAAGATTATAAACCATTTAACTACTATGGTAGTGAAGATGCTAAAAATGTAATTGTAGCTATGGGTAGTGTTTGTGATACTGCAAAATTAGTAGTAGAAGATTTAGTTAATAAAGGAGAAAAGATTGGTTTTATAGAAGTACATTTATACAGACCATTTAGTCCTTATTACTTAAAGAATGTATTACCTAGTACAGTAGAAAGAATTGCTGTATTAGATAGAACTAAAGAAGCAGGTAGTATAGGAGAACCATTATACTTAGATGTTGTTAGTGTACTAAAAGATACTAATATAAAAGTAGTTGGTGGTAGATATGGATTATCTAGTAAGAATACTACACCTGATCAAATATATGCAGTATATGAAATGTTAAAAGATGAATTAAAAGATAACTTTACTATAGGTATTGTAGATGATGTAACTAATTTAAGTTTACCTATGTATGACTATACTATTGATTTAGGGGCTAAAGAAATTAAGATATTTGGATTTGGTTCTGATGGTATGGTTAGTACAAGTAAAGACATTATGAAAATAATGGGTAATGGTACTGATAACTTTGTACAAAGTTATAATCAATATGATTCTAAGAAGAGTGGTGGAGTTACTATATGTAACTTAAGAATTAATGATAAAGAAATTAATGCTCCATTCTATGTAACTATGCCTGGAATAGTAGTATGTACTAAAGATGAATATTTATTTAAGTTTGATATGATTAATGATATTAAACAAGATGGTATATTTGTACTAAATACTACTAAGAGTAAAGATGAATTAGATGGATTCTTACCTAATAAAGTTAAGAGAGTACTTAAAGATAAGAATGTTAAATTATATATTATAGATGCTGATAAGATAGCATTAGATGCTGGTATTAAAGGTAAGATAAGTAAGATAATGCAAATGGTTATTATGTCTTTACTTGATTATCCTGATGCTTTAGAAGTTATTAGTAAGTCTATAGAAAAACAATTTGCTACTAAAGGTGATGAAGTAATTAATGCTAATAAGAAAGCTATTACATTAGCTATGGAAAACTTAGTATTAGTAGATAATGAATTAACTGTAGTAGAAGAAAATGTTAAGATAGATAAAAATATCTTTGATGAAATAAATGCTCGTAGAGGAGATGACTTAAAGGTTAGTGAGTTAGTTCCTTTTAGAGATGGTACATTCCCTTGTGGATTATCTAAAAATGAAAAGAGAAAAACAAGTACTATAGTACCTAAATGGTTAAGTGAAAATTGTATTCAATGTGGTCAATGTGCATTAGTTTGTCCACATGCAGTAGTAAGACCTATAGTACATGAAGATAAGAGTGGTGGTATTCCATTCTTAGGTAAACCTGAATATACATATGAAATAGTAGTTAGTGAAGCTGATTGTACTAGTTGTGGATTATGTATTGAATCTTGTTTAGGTAAAGGTGGAAAGAAAGCATTAGAATTTGGTACTTATGATGAAACAGTACAAGAAAGAGCTACTAAGTTATTTGAAACACATAAGAATCCAGAAAACTTATTCCCTAAATTTACTGTTAAAGGAAGTCAATTTATTGAACCTAAATTTGAATTTAGTGGATCTTGTGCTGGATGTGGTGAAACTCCATATATTAAGTTATTAACTCAATTATTTGGAGATAAATTAGTAATTGCTAATGCTACTGGATGTTCATCTATTTATGGTGGTAGTGCTCCAAGTACTCCATATAGTATTCCTTGGGCTAACTCATTATTTGAAGATAATGCTGAATTTGGATTTGGTATGTTATTAAGTTATAACAAATCTAGAGATAGAATTGAGAAAATAATGAGAGATTCTAAAGTAGATGGTGAAGTTAAAGAACTATATACTAAATGGTTAGAAAATAGAGAAGACTTCGATATTACTAAAGAAATTAAAGATAAATTATTAGAACTTGGTGTACCAAGTGAATTAAAAGATTTAATAGATTATGTACCTGCTAGAAGTGTTTGGACATTAGGTGGAGATGGATGGGCTTATGACATTGGATTTGGTGGAATAGACCATGTATTATCTAGTGGAGAAAATGTAAATATATTAGTACTTGATACTGAAGTATATTCTAATACAGGTGGTCAAGCTAGTAAGTCTTCTAGAATAGGTCAAGTAGCACAATTTGCTGATAATGGTAAAAAGACTGCTAAAAAAGATTTATTTAAGATAGCTATGGGATATCCTAATTGTTATGTAGCTAATATATCTTTAGGAAGTAATTTCATGCAAACTATTAAAGCATTTAAAGAAGCTGAAGAGCATAATGGTCCTTCAATAATAATTGCTTATTGTCCTTGTATAGAACAGGGTATTAAGGGTGGTATGTGTAATGCTACTGCTGAACAAAAATTAGTAGTTGAATGTGGTTATACTACATTAATGAGATATAATCCTGTAGAAGAAAAATTAACTATAGATAGTAAAGAACCTGACTTTGATAAATTTGATACATTATTAAATAATGAAGTTAGATATAATAGTCTTGTTAAGAAAAATCCTGAATTAGCTAAAGAAGTATTAGAATTAAATAAACAAGATGCTATTAAGAGATATAACTATTATAAAAAGTTAACTGAAGAAAAGAGTGAGTAATCACTCTTTTTTTATGAATAAAAAAAGAAGAAGTTTATCTTCTTCCTTGGTTTTGTTCTTCGTCTTGGTTTCTTCCGAATTTTCTTCTTTTTTTGAAGTTAAGTTTTTTAACTTGTTTTTGTGTTTTAAGACGGTATTTTTCCATTGTTTCGTTTTTCTTCATTAGTTTGTTATATTTTCTAGTAAGGTTTGTTCTTAATGAGGTTACTTGTGATACGTATCTAGGATCGTATGCTAGTTCTGGATATTTAGATAGTGCTTGTTGTTCTAGATAGTCTAGTTCTACTATGTTTTTATAAGTTATGTCTAGAGCACCATTTAAGGCGTCTTGGCCTCTTTTTATAGATTCTAGGTCTGCAGGTTCATATGCATTGATTCTACGTCTAAAAAAGGCGTTAATGAAGTTAAAATGGTTATCTACTATCATACCTACAGTAAATGCAAAGAAATATTTATTTCTTACGAATGGTAGAGCTAGAATAGAAGACATTTCTAGTATTAGATTTGCTTTTCTAAATCTACTTAGTAATATCTTTTTATCTATGTTAGCAACTTGTTCTTGAGTCATACCTTCTAATGTAGATATTTTTCTTAAGAATTCTGGAGATACTTCACGTTCATTTTCTTCATGTATCTTTTTTAATTCTTTTTGTAGACCTTCTTTTTCTACTTCAAGAATGTCATCATTTAATTGTCTACGTTCTATTTCAATATCTTTATCTTTTTGTGAATATAGATTTTCTTTAGCTTCACGTAGTTTTGCTTCTTCTTTTTTTAGTTTTTCTTTTTGTTTAGGAGTTAATGTATCACCATACTTTAACATTGTATTAGTAATATCATCTAACATTTTATCTATTTGTCTTTCTATTTTATCGTAGTCACGTTCTTCGAAGTCTTCTTTAGATATTTCTTTTTCTCCTTCATCAAGAAGAGCAGTTGTTGCCATAGATACGTCTACTATTTCAGAATCTATTTTAAGTTCTTTAACTTGTTCTTCTTTTTTTGTTTCTTTTTGTTCTTCTTTTTTCTTTTCTTGTTTTAGTTCTTCTATTTTTTGTTCAACTTTTTCTTTTAAGCTTTCTAATTCTTCAACTGTTTTTTCTTTATCTTCTGTAACTTCTTTTTGTAGTTCTTCTATTTCTTGTTCTTGTTTTATTTCTTCTTTAGTAGGTGGTGTTTCTTTTTTGTCTTCTTTTGTTATTTCTAACTCTTCATCTTTAAGATCTAATTCTTCTTGTGTAGGTTTTACTTCATCATTGGGAGAGAGTAAATCTACAGCGACTTTAGCAGCAAGTGTTGCTCCTACTAATGTTACATTTTTTATTTCATCTTTAAGAGATGTTTGAGGTCCTTCTGGCGTTAATTCAGTACTATCTAGTACTGTAACAGGTTCTTCATCAATTAATTGTTTAGATTGTGTTATTGTTTCTTTATGAGCTTCTATATCTTTTTTAGGATGATTAGGGAATAAAGGATTTTTTAATTGATCTTCTATTAAAGATTCTTGTAATGCTTCTCTAATCATATAAGAGTTTCTTAAGATATCTTTTTCAGCTCTATCTATAATTGGTTCATATATACGTTCTTTTATTTTATCTATTTTAATTAATTCATTTGTTGTAGCAGTTTTTAGTTTGAATTTTTCTTGTTTGTACATTGCTTCTAGTTCTTCTTTAAGAAGAAGGTCTAAAAGTTTTTCTATAGTAAGATATTTAAGTTCATTATCTTTTGTATATACTTTATATAGTTTTTGAGGTTTTTGTAATTCTAATTCTTCTTCAGTAAATATTTTAATGTCATGAGGATTAGATTTTATATTATCTTCATCTGGTAGAGTTGTTATATCATCGGTTGTTTCTTGTTTTTTCTTTTTATTCTTTTTGGTTTGTTTTTCTTGTTTATTAGTTTGTTGTTGTGTATTAGGTTGTTCTTCATTTTTTTTGTAACCAAATAAACTAGTTACTGCAGAAGCAACTAGTGTAGTTATTATTTTAAAGAAATTTTTAATACTATTTATTATTACTTTAAATATTGAATCTCCATACATGAAAATCACCTATATAATTTTATCATAAATTTAGAGCAAAAAAAATAGGAGTTGTCCCCCTGAGAACAACTCCAAAAAGAATAAAAAGGGGTTGGCTAGTGTGATACTAGCACCAATTCGCCTCAAAGTGAATTGGTACTTCATATATTAATGGTTAAAGGGTATTTTGTCAACTTTTTTAAGCAAAAAAAAAGCAATTTTAAAAAGTTTTTATAGGTGTCATAAAGTCGACTTTTAAAGCGAATTTTGTGGTATAAATAAATTTTATGGCAAAGGTACTTTTTGGTATAAATGTACTATTAATAGAAACAAATGTATGCTATACTTGAAATGGTGATAGATATGGATATTAACTTAATAAAGGGTGTAGGAGATAAATCAATAGAATTAT
>JAZOOK010000041.1:0-1973 GCA_045654965.1 Candidatus Coprovivens sp.
AAAAGAACCCTAGAAACACGAGTTCCCCCTAGACCTTCTAGAACCGCCGTAAACACGTTTCTCACGAACGTTCAGTAATTCTAGTATATTTATATTAATCTAGGAAAAACTCGCCTCTAAAGCCCTTATACAATTCACTTATTCAATGACATCTTAATAAGCTCTTGAATACTATTTTTAATCTTAATGTTCTCGTAATACACATTACCTAATCTATAGTTTTTAATAAATGTTTTCCAGACGTTATAATCTTTTATTGCCGATAATAACATAGTGTTAGGTGTATGATCATTTAGAGTACATGCAAATATTTGAGTAGTATTGACATTACTAGAAACAAATATCTTACCTTCGTTATAATCAAACCAAACACCGTAAGTATTATCTTTATACTTAATACCAAAAGAGCATTTACTTGAACCCGTCTTTTTCTCGATAAAGTTATGATTATCCAATCTAAAGCTATTTTCATTAGCATATTTAGAATATTCTGTTCCACTTGTTAACATACCGAACCTAGTTTTTGCTTTAGTTTCACGATATTTCTCGTTATACATATATTGTACTAATATTAATCCATCCTTATAAGTTTTAATATCACTATTATAAGGAAGTGATAAATCAAAGTAAATAAAATAAGGATTACTAATAGTGACAGCATTAGCTAACATAAATATTCTAACATCCTTCATACGTGATATACTTTCTACCATACCTAAGAAATTTTCTACCTCGTTTTTAATATAATGGTTTTGGCCTTCTTCAATTATAAATTCATCAAAGATAATAGTTTTAACTTTAGGAAAGTTAGTTGACTTCAAACTTTGTGCAGTGGAAAGTGAAAAACTATATCCAGCCACTTGATCATCAATAGTAAACTTATTACCTTTAGTAGAAAGTTTATGATTAGGAAATTCATTGTTATTAATTAAAGCTTTAAAGAATTCCGGAACAGCTTTTTGAAGCTCACTCTTATATCTTCTTATATAAACAAATTCTTCACACTTATTAATAAACTGTTTAGTAACAAATTTAGAAGCTCCGTATGTTTTACCGACACCACGTTCTCCAATCAAGAAATTAATGAAGGCATTATAACTTAAGATTTTAGAATAATCATAATACATTATAACACCTCCACTATATGTAAAAGTGATTATATAAGATTACATAACAGGTTACCACACCAATTAAATTACATATTAGGCTCTTCACCTTTGGTTCAATATATAAGTTATTATGTATTAAATCTTATATATCACTATAATAATATTATATCAAATAATTTTTAAGTTGTCAATTTTAAGTAAAATGTAAACTTTTTGAAAAAATAATTAAAAAAGTATTGACTTTCACATATTGCATAATGTATACTAGATTTATCAATAGGAGAGAGGATATGAAAAAACTAAAATTAAAAAGGTGGGTTTTGGTTGGATTACACATAATTTTAGTTACAATTATAATTTATCTTATTATATGTTTATTTACAAAGAAAGTAACAGTAATAAGTGAAGGTAAAAACTATACATGCTATGGTTCTATAGTTTTAAGAGTATGTTCTGGAGAAGATTATGATGCAAAGTAAAGAAAATTTAGAACAAAGAAATATAATATTACAACAGAAGATATTTGATATGAGATGGAAGTTATTAAAAATAGTTAATCTTTTAGAAAAAGGAAATAAAGAAAAAGCTTTAAAACTTTTAAAGAAGGTGCTTTATGAGTGATCGTGAAAAGTTAAGAAAAATTTATGATGTATTAGAGGGAATAAGATATTATAATTATGAAGATTTGACAAAACACAAATTATTTAAAGTAAAAGAAGAGATATATGAAATATTAATAGGAAGGAATAAGGATGATAGAGAAACTATATTTATTGGTAATGGATCTAAATACAGGGAAACAATTTTTTAAGTATTTTGAAACAGAGTATGAAATGGATAAATTTAAAAGAAAATTAAAATATT
>JAZOOK010000042.1:0-6513 GCA_045654965.1 Candidatus Coprovivens sp.
ATTATAAATTAAATTCATTTCCTAAATTAAAACAATTCTTATATTTTATTCCTTTAATACTATTAATGTCAGTAAACTTATGGGGTGGAATAAACATAAACAATTCTATACCAGAAATAATATTCTTTATAATATCTATGATATGTGTAGGTTTCTTAGAAGAAATAATATTTAGAGGATTCTTATTCCAAATGATGTCTAAAGATAATCTCCACCAAGCAATTATAGTAACATCAATTACATTTGGAATAGGGCATATCTTAAACTTACTTAATGGTGCCTCTTTTATTCCTACTATAATACAAATTATATATGCAGTATCTACTGGTTATATGTTTGCAGTTATATTAGTTAAGGGTAAAAGTTTATGGCCATGTATCATAACTCACTCAGTAGTTAATTCATTATCTATATTTAGTACTACTAATACAGTAACAACTTATATCGCCCCAATAATACTTACAATAGTACCAATACTATATGCTAGTTATTTAAATAAAACTATAAAGGAGAAATAAATATGAAATTTGAATATTACAATCCCGTAGATGAAAAAGGTTCTTGCGTACAAAGATCAATAAGTAAAATACTAGATAAAGACTATAACGAAACAAAACAAGAACTAATAGAACTATCTAAATCACTTGGTTACGAAGACTATCGTGAAACAATAGTATTCGAAACATATCTTAGTAATCATAATATAGTAGAAATTACTCAAGAATTTACTACTATAAAAGAATTAAAACTAGAACCAGGTAAATACATAATATTTGGTAATAAAGAAGACTGGTATCATATGGTATGTTTAATAGACAATACTTTCTATGATAAAAACGAAAACTACAAAGAATTAAATATAATAAAAATATATAAATTAAAGTAAGAAGGAACAACATGAAAAAACTATATATATTCAGTGCATTACTAGATATACTAGAATTTCTAGCTAGATGCATATCAAATCTAGTAGATACTTTTACAAAAAGAAATAAACATTATGAAGAAATAACAGCAATAGAATATTCTATTGATAAAGAAGATATAACTACATCAATATTAATATATAACAAAGACAAACATTCTCTAGGTATTAAAAATACATGGGATAAAAAGATAGACATACAATCAAATAAATTCAATGATATTATCTACTATTTAAAAAAACATAATGTATTAAAATATAAAAAATACTATCATTCACTAGAATTCCATAGTTATAGTGATATGACAGACGAAGATACTACTAACGAAGAATCTATAACTATATACTTCAAAGATAGTACAACAAGAAAAATAACATCTTTAGATAACAATAAAAAAATATCTAATATAATAGAATATCTAAAAAACATTAACTAGTATAAAATCCCTAATATAGTAAACACTATATATGGAGGGATAAATATGTCAAAAGATAAAAATGAAATTAATGTATTAGATGAACTTAATAAAGGAGCATGTATGGGTAGAGATGCCATCCATTTCATCCTAGATAAAGTAGAAGACGATAAATTAAAAAAAGAATTAAATCGTCAATATGAAGATTATAAAAAGATAAACGAAAAAATATGTGAATTATATCCTGAATACAGTGATAAAGAACCACACGAAACAAACGCTATGAATAAAGTAATGACATGGTACGGAATAGAAATGCGTACTATGATGGATGATACTACATCTAAATTAGCAGAACTACTTATGCAAGGAACTAATATGGGTATTATAGAAGGTAGAAGACTTCTTAACCATAAAAACACAGATCCAGAAGTACAAGAAATAGTAGAAGAATACGTAGATATGCAAGAACATGCTGTAGAAAAACTAAAACAATTTTTATAAAAAATATTTACTAAATTAAAGACTGACATTGTATTAGTTTATAACTAAAACAATGTCCTTTTTATTTACACAAAAAAAATAAATAAATATGCTATAATATCTATACAAGAGAGGAAGTACTCCTATGGATCAAGAACGTATTGGTGCATTAATCAAAGATATACGTAAAAAAAATAACTTAAGCCAAAGTGCATTTGCTAAAAAATACGGTGTAACATATCAAGCAGTATCTAAATGGGAAACTGGTAAAAACATCCCTGATTTAGCAATAATAAAACAAATATGTTCTGATTATGATATCAGCTTAGAATCACTACTAGATGGTAACACTAAAAGAACAAAAGAAAATAAAACCCTAGTAGCGGTAATACTATTTATAATAGGTATCATAACTATTGCTTTAGGAATACTATTTCTTACTACACAAAGCAATAACAATACTTTTGAATTTAAAACACTATCTTCAACAAACCAAGACTTCATACTAACAGGAAGTATTGCATACAACGAAGATAAAACATCTATCTTTATATCAGATATAGAATATAAAGGTGATGATAACCAAGAATACAAAGAAATAAATAGTACATTATATGAAATAGATGGTAATAAAAAACAATCAATAGGTACTTACAATAAATCACTATTAATAACATTTAATGAATATATAAGTGGTATGACATTCAATATAGATAATCATGCTAGTATATGCAAAGAATATACAGAAGAAAGTCTACTTATCGAAATAGAAGCAACTAATAAAAAAGATAAAACAACTAAATATGAAATACCTATTAAAATAAGTGAAAACTGTAATCATAAGGACTAATAATTTAGTCCTTTTTATATAGTAAAATATGACAAAATAGAGTAGTAATGCTATAATCTAAGCAATTCATGAGAAAAAATACATAAAAGAATAGAAATCAGGGGTTTAAAATGGATTTTTATAGTTTTATAAATAGATTTGAATTAGAATGTAAAAGAGATTTATATAGTACAACAAAAGAAAAAGAAGAAATAGAAAAAGAACTAAAAGAAATAAATAGAGAAATAAATAAAATGAAATCTATCTTCAAAAAACCAGCACCAGTTGGCTTAACAGCTGGTTTAGTAGGTGGTAACATGCTAGGTATGTTATTTGCCCTTATGTTTGCATCTAACCTTTGGATATTATACTTAATAGGACTAATAATATTCACAATATTAGGACTAGCTAATGAAGTATATGAAAGAAATTGGAAAGAAGAATTAAATAGTCTTTATACGGCATTAAAAGAATCATATACAGATAAACATAAAAAAGAAGTAATAGAATCAAGATTAAAATCTATGATTAATGATATACATACTTGTTATCAATATTATTTCTACATGACCAATGAAGATGATAGAAAAAAACCAATTAATATTTCAAAACAAGAAGTATATGATAGCCAATGTAGACTAAGCACATTCTTACACGAATTCTATAATGGAGATATTGAACAATTTAGATCATTACATCCATATCAACAAATAAGACATGAACATGATCTACACATAAGTACTCAAATAAGAGATGCTAAAGAAGAAAAATTAGGTTTTAGAGAACCAATCGAAAGACCACGTCGTAGAATGGCAAATAGATATTATAATGAATATGTAGTAGAAGGTAACAATGCATTAAAAAGATAACACTAAGTGTTATTTTTTTATTGACTAATTTTATATATTTGATATAATGATATTGATAACGATTATCATTAAGGAGGAAGAGATGGAAACAAGAAATACAAAACAAAAAGAAATAATTCTTGAAATATTAAAAGAAAAAGAGAATATGTTCCATCCAACTGCAGGTGACTTAGTAAAACTAGTACTAGATGCAAATCCAAGTATTGGTCAAGCTACAGTATATCGTAATATTAATAAATTAGTAGATGAAGGTATCTTACTTAAAATACCAACAAACAATAATTTTAGATACGATATAAACACTCATACACACGCCCATTTAACTTGTAAAGAGTGTAGCAAAGTCATCGACCTATTTGATGGAGATTATCAAAAAATAGTAAAAAACTTAGAAAGTAAGTACAATGTTAAAATAGATGATACTAATCTAATATTTAACGGCTTATGTGAGGAATGCAATGGCAAAATATAAATGTCTAATATGTAACGAAATAATCGAAATAGACAATATAGATGAAATTGAAACTTGTCCTATATGTGGAGTAAGTAAAGAATACCTAGAAATAACAGAAGAAGAAATCAAAGAAGAAATCCCAGTTATAGAAGGACCAATTCCAATATCAGAAGATAATCCTGGTATAGCACGTATAGAAGAAAAATGTATAAAATGTGGATTATGTTCTAAAGTATGCCAAGATAAAGTAGGAATACACTATGATCCTAAAAAATCTAGTGAACCAGTTTGTTTATCTTGCGGTCAATGTGTATTACAATGTCCAGTAGGAGCATTAGTACCTAAATTTTGTTATAAAACAGTACTAAATTATATAAATGATACTGATAAAATAGTAGTAGCATTTACATCACCTGCTGTAAGAGTAGCACTAGGAGAAGAATTCAAATCAGAAGACATTAACGTAGAAGGTAAAATGGTAGCTTCCCTAAAAGAATTAGGATTCGATTATGTTCTAGATACAACATTCGGAGCAGACTTAACAATAATGGAAGAAGCTAGCGAATTAATAGATAGAATAAAAAATAACAAACCATTACCACAATTTACAAGTTGTTGCCCAGCATGGGTTAAATATATGGAAATATATCATCCAAACTTAGTAAAACATTTATCTACTTGTAAAAGTCCAATAGGAATGCAAGGTACAATGATCAAAACATACTTTGCTGAAATGATGGATATACCAAAAGAGAATATAGTAGCAGTAGCAATAACTCCATGTACTGCTAAAAAAAGCGAAATACTATTACCAAATAGTAATGACACAGATTTCGTAATCACAACAAGTGAACTAGCTCATATGATTAGAGAAAAAGAAATAGATTTTAATAATTTAAAAGACAAAGAATACGATTCTATTATGGGTAGAGGTAGTGGAGCAGGAGTAATCTTTGGTAACTCAGGCGGAGTAATGGAAGCAGCAATACGTACTGCATATCATTTCTTAACTAATGAAAGTCCTAAAAAAGAATTATTAAACTTTACTAACGTACGTGGTTATGATAATGTAAAAGAGGCTGAAGTAATTATTGGAGATAAAGAATTAAAACTACTAGTGGTACATGGTATGACTAATGTAGAACCATTACTAAAAGACTTAGAAAATGGTAAATTAAATTATCACTTTATTGAAGTAATGAATTGTCCTGGTGGTTGCGTAGGTGGTGGAGGTCAACCATTAGGAGTTAACAGTAAACAAAAAGAAACTAACGAAAAAAGAATATCAGGACTATATAACGAAGATGATAAATTAAATATTAGAAATAGTTATGAAAACCCTGATATAATAGATATATATCGTAGTTACTTAGAACATCCACTAAGTCACAAAAGTGAAAAACTATTACATACAGAGTATGTAGACAGAAGTAGTATATTAGGATAACATCCTTAATATAAATAACGTAAAAGGAAAGAGGAATTAATTATGGAACTTAAAGGATCAAAAACTGAACAAAATTTAATGACAGCATTCGCTGGAGAATCTCAAGCTAGAAACAAATATACTTATTTTGCTTCTAAAGCTAAAAAAGAAGGATATGAACAAATAGCCGCTATTTTCGAAGAAACTGCTAACAACGAAAAAGAACATGCTAAAATGTGGTTCAAAGAATTACATGGAGGAGAAGTTCCAACAACTGCTGAAAACTTATTAGCTGCAGCTGAAGGTGAAAACTATGAATGGACTGACATGTATGATGAATTTGCTAGAGTAGCAGAAGAAGAAGGATTCAAAGCTATAGCTGCTAAATTCAGAATGGTTGGAGAAATCGAAAAACACCATGAAGAAAGATATAGAAAACTACTTAAAAACGTAGAAGACGAAGTAGTATTCTCTAAAGACGGAGATGCAGTATGGATTTGTAGAAACTGTGGACATATCGTAATCGGTAAAAAAGCACCAGAAATGTGCCCAGTATGTGCTCATCCAAAAGCTTACTTCGAACTAAGAAGTGAAAATTACTAAGAAATAAGTACGAAAGTACTTATTTTTTTATGCTCAAAACAACAGCAATTTTTGACAAAAATTGCTTATATATACTAAAATTATAGCAATAGAAGGGGGTATTACTATGTTTGGAGAAAAACCAATAGTAGGTCAAACTATATTAAGAATAAGTAAAGACAGAATAATACTGCCTTCATTTACTCATGCAGAACCAGGCGACGAAGTATCTGCTACATTAGATATATATCAAAAGAAAATTATTCTTCTACAAGAAAAAGAACTTATAGAAAGATTAACTACATTACAAGAAAAAATGAAATTAGCACGTACTGAAGGTAGATTAGGATATAAAGATTATCATGATCTACAAAGATATATATGGGGTATGTTACCATTACATGAAAGAACATTAAATAAGAAGTTAGAATACCAATTATTTAATAGAAAACCAGTAGCATCATTTGAATTAAAACAACTAGAAAGATTATTAAATCTAAGAGACGAAGTATTCGCAGTAGGAGTAGGT